>DGTW01000356.1 GCA_002393835.1 Treponema sp. UBA4326 | reverse complement strand
GAATCAAAAAAGTCCATGATTTTCTCACTGTCGGGGCTGCGGCCCCCTTGCAGGAAGCGGCAGTCACAGGCTTAAAGTTCGGCGATGACTATTACCGCGACTTGCAGGAAAAATACACCCATAAGCGCGACCTTTTCCTCCGCGGATTAGACTCAATCGGCCTTAGCCACACAGTCCCGGAGGGAGCCTATTACATTCTCATTGATATTTCCGAATTCGGCTTTGAATCAGACCTGGAATTTGCCCAAGTTCTGGCTCAGAAAGTGGGAGTCGGCTCGGTTCCGGGTTCAAGTTTCTTCAAAGAGCCGGAAAACCGCTATGTCCGCCTGCATTTTGCAAAAAAGGACGAAACTCTGAACGAGGCCTTGAACCGGCTGAGTGAAATTCAGAAGAAGTTATGACTTACACAGAAATTTTTGAGCATCTTCATCAGAATCCAGAGCTTTCTCTTGAAGAATTTGAGACAACAGCCTTCATCAAAAAATTCTCACTGAAGAAGGAATTGAAATCTTAGACCTTCCGCTTAAAACAGGCCTTGTCGCCAGAATCACAGGCGCAAAGCCTGGCAAAAAAATCGCTTTCCGCACAGACATGGATGCCCTACCCCTTGAAGAAAAGACAAATCTTCCCTACAAATCAAAAAATCCGGGGAAAATGCATGCCTGCGGCCACGACATTCACATGACAGTCGGAATTGAGACCATCACTTTCAATGGCTGGCCGGTCGGTTACAAGGATGTTGCTTCATTTCTGACCTCAATCGCCACAAAACTCAACGAGCTTAATCCCGGAACGGTTGAAGAAAAGCTTCTTAGTAGAGTGATTGCAGAGGAAGAACAATATGTCAACGAGTATCTGGACAGCCTCATGGGAACATTCGAGAGGCACAGATTCGTCATCATCGGTGACAGCGTCAAAGTGCTGGGAATTCTGCGTTTTCTGGTGAACATTCATGGTCATATTCCTCTGGCAGCAATTTTTACAGATACTGTCCCCGAAAAATTCCGCCAGACGATAATCGATGAAGTTCAGGCCCTTGACTGTTCCAGAAAAGCAGATGTCTATTTTGAGACCGACACATACGAGATTGAGCAGATTGCCAGAAAATACGGTGACGGAAAGGCGACCCTGCTTATCGGAAGCTCATACGACAAAAAAGCCGCTCAGGATATCGGCGCCTTCTTTGTAGTTGCCACGAACCCAAACCTGGGCGGAAAAATCCTGAACAAAACTCATATCGGAACTAGAGGCTGCATCACCTTTATCGAAGATATGTACAACCACTACTAAAATTTAGTGAATAAAAAAAGCTCCCGGCAGGATGACGGCACTTCAGAACAAGTCTCTCCCTGCGGGAGCTTTTTTTATGAAAAGCTTTCTTCTTTTAGAGTCTTCGTGAATTTAAGATAATAAATCAGCATGAGAACCGAGCACATTGTCCAGCCGACCGGATATGCGATTGAAACCGGGAAGAATGAATCAGTGATACGGGTCATCACAAAAAGATAGAACTGCCTCCAGACTACAAAACCGAACAAAAGAATCAGCATCGGGGATCTGGCATTGCCGAAACCACGCAGGGAACCTGCAAGAATCGGGTTCCATACCCTCACGATATAAAAAAGCGAGCAGACACGGATAAAATACTTTCCGTAGTACAAGACCCCTTCCTCCCTGTTAAAAAGTGCAGTCAGCTGATCCGGGAAAACTTGAAGCAGGCACAAAAGTACAGCCCCGATAATCATTCCCATCAAAAGGGCGGCAAATGTTCCCTTTCTTGCCCTCACAATCTTCCCAGCCCCGTAATTCTGGCCGGAAAAAGTCGTTGCGCTCAGCTGCAGGCTCTGCATTGGAAGAAGGCAAATCTGGTCAATTTTGTTAAAGCTCGCCCAGCCCGCCATACAGTCAGAACCAAAGTTGTTGATATAGCCCTGAACGAATATGTTTGAAAAAGAAGTGACAGACATCTGAAGTCCGCCCGGAAGGCCAAGGCGCAAAATCTTCATCAGTATCTGGAAATCAATCTTAAGATGCCTGAAAGAAGGGCAAAACGGATTATGAGGAACCAGATATTTCCCGTGGTCATGTCTGAAATTGCAGGACTGTGTTTTTTTAATAATGAAATCATAAATTTTCAACCAGATAAAGTTTTCTATAATTATAGAAAACTCTTACAGGCTTATCGATTACCTATTGACTAGATAGGAAATAACCCCTACAATTTTATTACCTATTTAATTACTAGGCTTAGAGCAAAACTCAGCATTTTTATGGAGTAACACCCATGCTAAAGATTTCTACAAAAGGACAGTATGCGCTTCTCATCATGACCGAGCTTGCAGAGCAGAACCAGGAGACCTACATTCCCCTCAAGCTGCTCTCCCACAGGCACAACCTCTCGACAAAATACCTTGAGCAGATTCTGATTCAGCTGAGCAAGTCCGGGCTGGTCACGGGCTTAAGGGGTAACAACGGCGGCTACAAGCTTTCCCGCCCTGCCGAAGAATACACGGCCGGCGAGATTTTGCGGGCAATGGAAGGGGATTTGAATCCAAGAACCATAACAGATACGCCCGCAGTCAGTTCTGTCGGTAACGATGACTTCTGGAATGAATTCAACACGGTAATCAACGACTATGTTGACTCGAACACGCTGGAGCAAATCGCAGAGAAAAACCGTCAGTTCAACGGATATGATTATTGCATTTGAGAAGAAAAATGAATTTTGAAACAATTTGTGTCCGGGGAATCAAAACCCTTTCAGTCCGTCTGGAGAGGCAGTGCGAAAATGCCCTGAAAATCGTCGAAGCCCTTAAGAAAAATCCCCATGTAAAAGGCATTCTCTTCCCTGGCCTTCCTGAATGCAGAGGCTACGAAATCGCAAAGTCTCAGGCCCGTGGCTTCGGAAGCATGATTTCCTTCTATGTTGACAGCCCTGAGACGGTGGAGCGGGTCTTAAAAAGCGTAAAAATCATCCACTTTGCAGAAAGTCTGGGCGGAATCGACACACTGATTACCTATCCTGCGACCCAGACCCATGTCGATGTCCCCGAAGAAGAGAGAAATGAGCGGGGAATCACAAACACGCTCCTTCGGCTGAGCGTCGGAATCGAAAATGCGGACGATTTGATAGACGATTTGGAGAGGGCACTTAATTAAGGAGGGGAAAGCCTTCCCCTGCGCGCCCACTTCGTTGGTCGCTACCCCTTCTGCGGGGGACACCCCCGCAACGCCCCCGAACAAAGGAGACCAAAAATGACATACGACTTTAACACAATCACTGACCGCAAGGGCACTAACGCCATCAAATACGATCTCGCCCTTGCACGGGGAAAACCAGCTGATGCACTTCCTCTTTGGGTGGCTGACATGGATTTTCCAACGGCCCCGGAAATTCTTAAAGCCCTTCACGACAAGGTAAGCCACGGGATTTTCGGCTATTCCGCTCCCTGTGAAGATTTTTATGAGGCCGTCAAAAAGTGGCAGAAAGAAGAGCATGATTTTTCTGTCGAGCGCAAGTGGATTCTCACCACGCCTGGAGTCGTTTTCGCAATCGTATCGGCAATCCGGGCCTTTACAGAAAAAGGAGAGGCTGTCCTCATTCAGACTCCGGTTTACTATCCCTTCAAAAACATGATTCTTGCGAACAACCGAAAACTCGTCACTTCATCGCTCTTTGAAAAAGACGGAAAATGGCAGATTGATTTTGAAGACTTTGAGAGAAAAATCGTCGAAAATGATGTGAAGCTTTTTATCCTCTGCAGCCCCCACAATCCTGTGGGCCGGGTCTGGAGGCGGGCAGAACTTGAGCGCATTTCAGAAATCTGTCTCCGTCATAAAGTTATTGTTTTTGCCGACGAGATTCACAATGATTTCGTGTATGAGCCTGACAGGCATATTGTCTACCAGACCCTTTCAAAAGAAGCCGCTGAAAACTCAATCGTGGCGACCTCCGCAAGCAAGACTTTCAACCTGGCAGGCCTGCAGTTCTCTACCATCTTTATCCAGAACCCACAGTTAAGGGCAAGATTTCAGGATGCAAGAAATGCCACTGGCTACGACGAGCCAAACCTGATGGGCCTGGTGGCAACTCAGGCCGCCTACGAGCATGGAAAGGATTGGCTCAGCGCTCTCAAAGCCCACCTTTCCTCAAACCTTGATTTTTTGAGGTGCTATTTAAAAGAAAAACTCCCCCGAATCCGATTGATTGAACCCGAGGGAACTTACCTTGTCTGGCTTGATTTTTCTGATTACGGCTACTCCGACTCAGAGCTTGACGACCTCATCGTGCACAAGGCAAAGCTCTGGCTCGACCGGGGAAGCATGTTCGGCTGTGAGGGCGAAGGCTACCAGAGGATGAACATCGCCACCCCCCGGCCGCTCCTCGAAGAAGCCCTCAACAGACTTTCCAGCGTCTTCCAGGATTAAAACCCGACATTCGTCCTAATAAATCATGGTGCCGATACCACGGTCGCTGAACATCTCAATCAAAAGTGAATGAGGCACACGGCCGTCAATGATGTGGGTTCGCGGAACACCGCCATTACGAGCCATCATACAGCACTCGATTTTTGGAATCATGCCGCCTGCAATGGTTCCGTCATCAAAGTATTTTTGAACATCCTCGATGTGAATGCGCTGAATCAAAGATTTCGGGTCGTTCACATCACGCAGAACGCCCGGAACATTGGTGAGCTGGACGAATTTTTCGGCCTTGAGGGCTACGGCGATTTTTGCAGCCGCAGTGTCAGCATTGATGTTGTAGCGGGCCATATCCCCCTGCTCGCCAAGAGCCACGGTCGAGACTACAGGAATGAAGCCCTTATCCAAAAGTGACTGAATGATTTCAGGGTGAACTTCCGTAACCTCGCCTACAAAGCCCAAATCTGTTCCGTCCTTGTCGATTTTTTTTGCGCGGAGAAGTCCTGAGTCAACACCGGAAAGACCGACGGCCTTGCCGCCTTCCTGCAAAAGAATGCCGACGATATCCTTGTTGAGTTTTCCGGTCAAGACCATCTGAACGATTTCCATGGTCTCGCCGTCAGTATAGCGAAGTCCGTTGATGAATTTCGATTCCTTTCCAACCCGCTCCAGCATGTAATTGATTTCAGGGCCGCCGCCGTGAACCAGAACGACCTTGATTCCCACAGTATTCAAAAGAACGATGTCTTTCATTACGGCCGCCTTAAGCTCCTCGTTGAGCATGGCGTTTCCGCCGTATTTTACGACGACAGTTTTCCCGACCCAGTGGCGGAAATAAGGCAGGGCCTGAACCAGAACATTAGACCAGTGCTCATTATCCAGGCGGGGATCAATTTTTTCCCTGATTTCGTTTTCAGTATTTTCTGACATAATTTTCTCCAAGAATTTAACCACAGATTACACAGATGTCACAGATTATATATTTCTTAATTGAAAATCGTTCATAATAATACGAAGAATTTTCTTGTAACAAAAAATTTAATCCGTTTAATCTGTGTAATCTGTGGTTTATTTTTTAAGTCCTATAGTCTCCGTTGATTTTTACGTAATCGTAGGTGAGGTCGCAGCCCCAGGCTGTTCCTTTGGCGCTTCCGTCCTCAAGTTCCACGAGAATGTCTACGGCCTCTTCGGTGAGGATTTTCTTTGCCAGATCTTCATCAAAATTGAGGGGAACTCCATGGTCAAAAACCTTGATTGAGTTTTCTTTTCCGCCGTTTACATTTCCGTCCTCAAAATAGCGCTTTGCTCCCTCACGGCTCAGGAATGAGACCGAAGTTTTTTCCGGCGTGAAGAAGAAGCCTGAATAGCCCATTGCGTCAAGGATTCGACCCCAGTTTGCGTCCGCTCCGAAGAAAGCGGCTTTAACGAGATTCGAGCAGATAACAGCCTTTGCCAGACCACGGGCGTTCTCAACTGTGTCAGCTCCGACGACATTACAGGTGACAAGGCGGCTGGCTCCCTCACCGTCAGCGGCGATTTTCTTTGCCATCTGGGTGTTGAGGGCATTCAAAGCCTCGACGAAAGCATCAAAATCAGGGCCTTCGCTTGTGATTTCAGCGTTTCCGGCCATTCCGTTTGCAAGAATGAGAAGAGAGTCGTTTGTTGAAGTGTCGCCGTCGATTGAAACGCAGTTGTAAGTTCCTGCTGCCGAGATTCTGAGGGCCTTTTCCAGCATCTGGCTTGAAATTGCGCAGTCTGTGGTGATGAAGCCAAGCATAGTTCCCAGATTGATGTGAATCATGCCGCTTCCCTTGGCCATCGTTCCCATGCGGACGGTTTTTCCGCCGATTAGAGTCTCAAGGGCAACTTCCTTGTAGTGGGTGTCCGTGGTCATAATTGCGATGCGGGCTTCCTTGTGGCCTTCCTTTGAAAGACCGTCAGCGAGCTTATCGAGACCGGTCAAAATCTTCTCGACCGGAAGCTGCTGGCCGATTACGCCTGTTGAGAGAACCAGAACATCGTCAGAATTGATGTTCATTTTTGCGGCCACAGCCACCGCCTCTTTGTTGGCATTGTCGTAGCCTTCCTTACCGGTGCAGGCATTTGCGTTCCCTGAGTTTGCGATGACGGCCTGAGCCTTTCCGTTGGCGATGTGGTCTCGGGTGAGCTTAACGCACTCAGCCTTTACGCGGTTCTGGGTGAAAACTCCAGCCGCATTGCAGACCTTTTCGCTGAAAATAAGAGCCGTGTCGTTTGTTTTTCGGCTCGCCTTGATTTTGTTCAAAACGCCGTTAGCAGTGAATCCCTGGGCTGCAGTTACGCCGCCGTCAATAAAAGAAAATTGCATAAGCCACTCCAAAAATGTATTTTTATGCAGAATTTTTACATAAATATGCAATAATTATATGACAATCTGCATATATATTCAAGAAGAAAAAAAAGTGATAGACTATTCCTGCATGAAAGCAAAACGCCTTTTCCTGATTCTATCAATTTTCTCCTTTATTCCGCTGTCAACTCTCGCCCAGGATTACATCCCGGATCCTGACATCCAAATCGAAGAATTCAAGGAAATCGACCGGCAAAGGGCAGAAGAGGAAAAGCAGAAAGTTTCCGAATCAGAAGGCTCATCCCCGCAGGCGTCAAAAAAAGGTGGAAAAATAAAAGCGCTTTACAATGACTTCATCGAAAAAAGCGATGAGGTGAACGAAAAACAGAAAATCTCAGGCTCCCAGCTTGTGGCAGACTTCATCACGGACAAACTGCCCCTGACCCTGGATTTCGGTGCCGAGCCTGGAGAACATGGCAGCGCCGTTTTCGGCATTTTACAGTATGACTGGAACGAAAAACGGGCAAGCAGACTTGGCGTTGAATACAGCTCGGCAAAGACCTCTCAGGATAGTACAAATCAGTACAGCTCAGACGAATTGAGCAAAACGGCAAAGGTTTATGACTGGATGAGCTTTTCAAAAAACAGGCAGATTGAAATTGATTTTTACCCCTACATCCGCTATTTCGGGGATGACTCAAACGAAGCCTATTCTCCCTTTATTTACTTTGGTCTCGGAGCTTTTTACCGCTACAACTGGTACACCAAAGATTACTCAGGCTGGATTGAAAACGACACTGCCAAAGTAATGGTAAAATCAGACACCGACGGACACAACCATCAGTTCGGCCCCGTAGCCATAGCATCAATAAAATTTCCCTTACTTTCAATATTTGGACTTCACTTCCAGATAAACATCTCCCCGATAAACCGTATTGTTTCCTCAGCAGATACTACACTTTCATCACACGGTCTTTATCTTAATCCTGAAGGTTCGGACTGGGTTTCCAAGGACGCTTCAACATCTTTCCTTGTAGAAAGCTCCCAGTGGTGCTCTCCCCTCATGCTGCTTGATCTGAGCGTTGATGCCTTCAAATACTTCCGTCTGCGAACAAGATATTATTACAACAGGATTTATGTAGATTTGGGAAGTCTGAGCGATATAAATGCAAGCACCCTTACACTGAATGACGATGAAAACAAGCAGGAAACCTACATCTGGCGTTTTGGTGGCGAAATCGTCTTTCCGTCCTCAAACAGAACGAGAAAAAAAGATTCCCACCTTTGGGCAGGCTTTTACTACGAGCACACATGGGATGTTACAACCAAAGGCGGAAACAGCACTACAAGCCATTCAGGGAAGTGGATTCTCTGCTTCGGAACATAAGGGAAGCTTACCTTTCTTCGCCGAACTTTTTAATCAGCGTTTTTCTGTCGTTGATGTCGGTTTTCTCGTAAATGCTTGAAATATAATTTTCGACGGCCCTTTTCTTGATGTTCAGCCGCTCGGCAATCTGACTGTTAGAAAGGTTGTTCAAAAGAAGGTCAATCACTTCCTTTTCGCGGACGGTCAGCGCATCAAGGACTGAATTGTAGCTTTCAAGTTCCTGCCTGATTCCGTCCTGAATGAAAGTTTCTCCCTCAAGAACTTTTTCCATTCCAAGAAGCAGCACTTCTGAATCAGAATTTTTTGAGATGTAGCCGTTCGCTCCCCTGTCAATCGTGTTTTGCACAAGGAAAGGCCCCGAAAACATCGAATAAGCGATGATTTTCTGTTTGGGATAAAGCGCGCGGATTTCTTCAATCAGATTGCTGCCGGTATTCTTTCCGTAGAAATTCAAGTCACAGATGATTATGCCAGGCAAATTGTCTTCTTTTGCAAAGTTTTCAAGTTCACTAAGGGCTTTTTCGCCATCCTTCGCGTCGCCCGCACTTTTCCAGTCCGAGCTGGCTTCCAGATAAGAAATTGTCCCGCGCCGAAGCAAGTCATGATCGTCGATTATGTAAAAAGTCTTGTTCATTTTTAAATCTCCACGGTAATGCGCGTACCGAAATCTTCCTCAGAAAAATAAGTCACCCTTCCGCCCAGAAATTTTACCCTCCCAAGGATATTCCTGAGCCCGAAATGAAGGTCATCAAGATTTTCAAAAAGTCCCGCGTTTATCTGTGTGACGAGAGCTTCGTCCATGCCGCATCCGTCGTCTGTGATTATGATTTTCAGCCCGTCCTCGCCCTGTTTTCTAAAAAAGACCGTCGTCTCGCTAGCCTTTGCGTGCTTCTGGATGTTCTGCAAGGCTTCCTGGACTATGCGGTAAAGATTCATCAGCCTGTCATCAGACCAGTTTTCAAAAGACACGGAAGGCTCGCATACAACGCGGAATTTAAATCCAGTTTCCTCGGTGTCAAAAATCTTCTGACCAAGCAGCGTCAAGGAAGTAATCATTATGCTGCCGTTGATGGCCGGCGGCGTAAGGTTGTAGCAGAGTTTTCTGATGTTCTCGATGTTCTCATTCTGTGTCGCGATGATTTTTGCCGCAATTTCCCTGTCAGAAAGATTTTCAGCCAGGAGGGAAACATATCGAAGGCTCTGCGCGACAGAATCATGCAGTTCAAGGCTGATTCTCTTGCGTTCGGCTTCCTGAACCCGAATCGAATGCTGCAAAAACTGCTCGGAACTGTAGATGATTTTGTCTTTTCGCTTGTTTTCACGCGCATTCAAAAATACAAGAATCACAGAACCTGTAAGAATCGTTGCAGTAAGCCAAAGAAAATAGGTGAAAAATTGCTGGTGAGTCTCTTCAAGCTCCCGGTTTTTCTTTTTGAGTTCCGAAATTATTTCATCTTTTGAAGGAGCAGATTTATGTTCGTTGTGAGAGGCCGCCTCAGTTTCCTGCCGAGCGGCAAAATAAGTTTCAGAGTCAGTTTCGCTTCTGTGGCATGAAAATAAGAGAAGAGAAGCTATTATTGCAAGGGCTGGCAGGGTAAGTCGTTTCATAAAGTCCTATTCGAGAAATTAATTCATCCTCCGTGAAAGCCTGTGCGACATTATACGCTCATATAACTTATACACACCGAAGCCCGCGAAAGTTGTGATGATTCTGTCCAAAATGATTACAGGAATTCTTCCCAGAATCGAAGAAGCAAGAAAGTCAAACTGTTCTCCGTTGAAGGCATAGATAATCTGGTCGAAGGTCCAGTCTTTTTGATTCAAGTTGTATGTAAAGTACCCGATGAAGCCCGAAACCACGGAACAGGCAAGCCCCGCAAGAATGGAAGCAGTCAGAATATAGAGGAAAGTTAGGTTCACGCCCTGATGAAGTTTTTCCTTGCGCCGGACAAAAAGATGAGTCACAAGAATGATGGTGAGGGCTGAAAGCGTGTAAAGATAAACATGGTCAGTTTTCCCATAAAGAAAAATTAGCTTCACGCACACCAGAGAGATAAAAATGACATATTCAAAAAGGGCCGCAACAGAACCGAAAGCAAAAAGAGCGGCAATCATGAAAATCGTGTCGAAAAAAAGCGGCGTGTGAAGGATGTCCTGAAAGAATGTCGTTGCACAGAAATCGAGAATGCTGAAAATCAGGATGGAGAGGATGAGGTGAAAATAACGGTGCCGAACATTGCTTGAGTCTTCGTTTTTCATAATAAGATTTTGCTTTTCCATACTATACCATAGGATTTTTGATTGTTCTATTGTAAAAAAAGTCCGCCCGATTTCTCAGACGGACGGAATGGTTAGCTTACTGCTTTATCATTGTAGTTGTATTATAGTAATCAAAAGTCACTTTTCCATTTTCTATCTTCCATTCTGTTGTAAACTCATCAATATAAGAAATATATGAATGAGATGTGTAGTTTCGACTTATACATCGAGGGTGTTCATTTTCATCTGTGATACTAACCATTTTTTCTTTTTCGTTAGAGTAAACTTCGTGAATTTTGAGGGTCACAGTTCCATTTGTAAAGTCTCCATCAGTTAAACTGTAAGTACCAGTTTCTTTTACATCAATTCCCAACTTTTTGTTCTTGTGATAGATCACCCATTCGTAAGTACCATCTTTATGGAAGGTCAATATGGCTGAGTTATAACTGTCGTACAAGATAGCTGCGAATTGTGCTGCGGTATTTTCGTCCGAAGCAGAACCTCCCAGACGATCCCGCGAAACATCATAATCATAATCGATAGCTTCAAAGGTTCCGTATGTATTATTTTTGAGAGTTCCGTTTGAAATTGTAAAATTTCGAGTTTCATAAGAACTTTTTTTCTGCCACTCTCCACTCTTATATTCTTCTTTTTCAACGAGAGTCATGGTTCCGTCAGTGAAATCACCGGTCATTGAATATGTTCCCTTTCCATCTGGCAGACCGTTTCTCCACTGTTCATATTTACCGCTGTCGAATTTTACAATGATTTCCTCACCCAAAACTGTTCCCTTAAATGCAGCCTTGCCGCTTGAAACAGCAGAATTGTTATATTCAGTGTCTGAGGAAGCGCCGCCATTTCCGTTATTATTTCCAGCTCCTGCGTCTGAACTTCCGCCGGTTGAAGATGAAGTTGTTTTAGTGAAAGTCACATCTTTCAAAACGCCATTTTCTTCCAGCTGAACAGTGAACGAGCCGTTTGTAACCAAGAGGTTATTATCTTCTACTTCTGCAACCCATTCTCCATCAAGCGTATCCGACGAATGCGTCTGATGCTGGTGGATTGTGCCGTTCTCAAAGGTTTCAGTGAGTGTGTAAGTTCCTTTTCCTTTGTTTGTGGTGATAGAACCTAATGCCCATGTCATCAAATATGTGCCGTCAGCTTTGTACTCAATCTTGATGGTTCCGCCGTAAAATTCACTTGATGTAAAGGTTGCGGTTCCTGTGTTTGTTGCCGCTCCGCCATTACCATTATTGTTGTTACCGTCGTTACCGTTGCCAGAATCATTTGCACCGCTTTCGTCATCTTGCTTTGTGCCAGACTCGCTAGCTTCTGACGGAGTTTTGAGACTTCCGCCGGTAAGGGTATATGTTTTGCTGCTGAAAATAATTTTCTTTTCAGAAATTGTTCTAGTACCAGTAAATGTATCGGCTTTTGAGCCAGAAGTTGCAGTCATTGAGATTGTACCGTTTTCCCAGTCGCCGGAATCAAGTGTATATGTTCCAACTGCGTGAGTTTCAGATTCGTCATCTACAATTGCTTTGAAAGTAGAGTCATTATAAAAGGTCAGTGTTCGGTTATCATAACCACTGTTGCAGGTAAAAACAGCCAAAGCAGAGTTCGAACCGCCACTACCATTGCCGCCGTTGCCAGAAGAAGTATCATCGCCTGAATCACTGCACGCAAGAAAGGTCAAAGATACTGCCAGCATTCCGATTACAAATAAAGCATACCCCAGAAGAAATAAATTCTTAAATCTGTTCATAAGAAACTCCTTATTTTTTATATAAGAAGCATTGTAATTCGTATGCGGAGAGGAAAGAAAGTGAGTTTTACCCACTGATTTTTGAAGTTGACTCAATCGATATGTCTTCTTTCCTCACTTTCTGCCAGTCGAAGGCGCTCACCGACTCGGAAAGCGAAAGGCTCTCTTCTTTTTCGATGCACCCGCACAAAAAAAGAATTTTCCCAATCAAAACTTCTGGAGAATAATTCTCGCGCAAAAATCCCATGTCACAATCTTTTTCGCGCTTGGAAAGACGGCGTCCGTCTTCGCTCACCAAAAGCGGAAGATGATAAAAAGTTGGGGCGCGGTCAAAATCGAGTTTTTCGTAAAGATAAAGCTGCTCGAAGGTTGAGGAAATCAAATCACGCCCGCGCACGACTTCATCGACACCCATGAGCGCATCATCGACGACCACCGCAAGCTGATACGAGAAATTCCCGTCAGCACGCCGGATGATGAAGTCTCCGCAATCGGAAGCGAGGCTGCAAGTCTGTAAACCAAAATGTCCGTCCGAGAAAGAGGCGGTTCTGTCCTCAACAATCAGTCTTTTTGCAGGAGAGCGCGTTTTGTATAGAATGGATTTTTCATTTTCGGAAAGATTGCGGCATTTTCCTGAATAAACCGCCCGTCCGTCACTCGCATGGGGAGCCGAAGAAGCAAGCAAATCCGCACGCTTACAAAAACAGTCGTAGACAAGACCCTGCCGGCAAAGAGAATCAAACGCATTTATATAGAAAGAATCACGATTAGACTGAAAAAATTCACTAGAAAGGCCGCCTTCCACAAGGGAAAAATTGTCCCATTTAAGGCCGAGCCAGAGCAAATCATCAATAAGCTGTATGGAATATTCTTTTTTACATCGCTGGCGGTCAAGGTCCTCTATACGGAGAATCCACTCACCGCCATTTTTTTTAGCAGAAAGATAGGAGAGCAAGGCTGAATAAATGTTTCCCAAGTGCATACGCCCGCTGGGAGACGGAGCAAAACGGCCCCTCATTTCAGTTCTCTTATTTTCCGCTTTTTCCGTGAACTTTCTCGACCTCATCAAAGAACTTCGAGCCACCCTTTCCACGGCCACGGTGAGGTCCCAAAACCTTAGACTGCACCTGACCAGTCATTTTCATGGATGTCGCAAAGCCTTTTCCAGGTATTGAAAGACGATTGTAGCAAATCTCATACATTACAGGATTTGTCTCACTGAAATGAAAAATTTTGCTTGAAGAATAAAGAAAAGTGAAGACCGCTGCAATCACAAGCATTATGGAAAAATTCTTTACATTCTGAACGATTTTTGTTTCATCAATAGAAATTGTCATGTTATCCCCCTAAAAAAAGTTTCACCCGCATTTATTATCGGAATTTCAGTCAGCTTCTTTATTTTTTTGGACGAAATTTTTATGGCTACAGGCTGCTCTGGCTTCGCTATGGAAACAGTGATTAATTCAATAAAGAATTAATCACTGTTCTCCTTGAATGTTGCAAATTGTCCGTAAATCTTAGATTTACGAACAATTTGACGGGGAGTGCTGATTAATCGCGACATGTGTTAATCAGCACTCCCCTGAACGCTCATTGCTTCGCAACTTACGCCCGCCGCATCCTGAGTAGGGATTTACTTGTCTAAAAAAGGATATTGGGGCAAAATTAGGCTATGTTTCCACCCTTCCCAGAAGAAAAAGCCGCAACAATTCTCGAAAAAGTACTCTCTGCCCTAAAAAATGGCCAGCTCAGCCTTGTGCAGGCAGCCAGACCAAGCGAGGAAAGAAAAAATCAGGGAGTAATGCTTGGCGTCCTTGTATGCAAAGACAAAGAAGGCAATGAAGTCGCCCTGGTTACGAATTCTGGAAACGCCAGAAAGTTGAAAACTGAAAACGGAAAAGTGAAAGTTGAAAACGGAAAGTGGAAAACTGAAAACGGAAAACGGAAAACGGAAAGTGGAAAACTGAATGTTGGGGAAGATTTTTCCTCGGAGGAGAGAGACTTTTTCTCAGGGGGGGAGAATTTTTCCTCGGAAGCGAGAGACTCTCAAGTTTCAAGTTCTAACTTTCAACTTTCATCTTTCAACTTTCATCTTTCCGCCTCTAACTTTCAACTTTCATCTTTCAACTTTCAACTTGTTCCTCCCATTGTTTCTGCTGAGGAAATAGACGAGGCTCTTTCTCAAAACGACGGGGAGATTCATGCAATTACTGAGAAGCTGAAAAGGGAAAAGGGGAAACGGAAAGCTGGAAGTGTCTTATCTCACCATGAGCGAAATGACGAGGATCCAAAAGAAGGCCATGACGAATGCGGAAGTTCTAGTGAAAGTCTGGAAGAGTTAAAAGAAAGGCGGGAGAGGCTTTGCCGGGAATCTCTGGAAAAAGTCCACGCTTTGTACAGGTTTCACTGTATCGACGGGAAAGTCCGTACGCTCAAAGAAATCTGCGGCACATACAACCACGGAAAACTTCCCCCCACAGGAACCGGAGACTGCTGCGCCCCTAAATTGCTGGATTACGCTTTTTCACACGACTTAATCCCGATTTCATTAGCCGAAACAGAATACACAGAGACAAGCGGTAACGATTGTAGCACCGCCGAAGGCGTACCGCTTGCGGTATGGAGCGATAGCGGAAGTGCGGAAAGCGTGACGGCGAAGCCGGACCGCCCAACTCCTAACTCCTCACTCCTCACTCCCCCCTGCGATGAGCGATGTGGTATTCTGCTACCCGCCATGCTTGGACTCAGGATTTTATACCGGGACGAGGCCATTTGTGTCGTGAATAAACAGTCAGGCCTTTTGAGCGTTCCGGGCCGGGGCGAGGACAAGCAGGACTGTGTTGAATCCCGTTTCAGGCGGCTTTTTGGGGATGCGGTCGAAATCCTTCAGCCGGCCGTTCACAGGCTCGACATGGAAACTTCAGGAATCATGATTCTGGCCTTTACGAAAGAGGCCCACAGGGAACTGAACCGCCAGTTTGAGGCAAAAGAAGTTCAAAAAGAATATGTCTCCCTTCTGGACGGAATCCTGCCCAAAATGGGAATTCCCACCCACGGCCAGATGGAGCTTTTTTTCCGCCTTGATGTTGACAACCGACCCCACCAGATTTGGGATGCCGAAAAGGGGAAGTCAGCAATCACGGAATGGGAAATTTTGGGCGTGGAGCGCTATCATGCGCCGGACGGCACGACCAGAAATGCAAGCAGGGTTCTCTTTAAGCCCCACACAGGCCGCACCCACCAGCTCCGCCTGGCAAGCAGCGACAGTCATGGTTTTGGCTGCCCCATCATAGGCGACACCCTCTACGGTCATTGTGAGGAAGGCGAGCGGCTGATGCTGCATGCACAGAAAATAGAATTTACGCACCCGACGACAGGCAGAACAATGACCATAGAATGTCCTCCCGAGTTTTAGCCCCCAAAAAAAACTCCTAACTCCTAACTGCTCCTTGCTCACTGCTACTTGCTAACTCTTCCTGATTTCACTCACAAACAGCCCTGCAATCGTTAGAACGGCACCTATCGCTCCCATCAGGGAGATTTTTTCGCCCAGGGCAAAGAATGCGAATATAATCGTGACCACTGGAATCAGGTAAATGCCTACAGTCGCTCGCACTGTTCCGAGTTTTTTGCAGGCTATGCTCCAGGCGGCAAAGCAGAAAGCGCTGGCACCTAAGCCAAGAAAGCCCATATTGAGCCAGTTAAGCGGATTTTTAATCCGGGACAAATTGAAGGCAGGGTCAAGAATCACAGAGATGTTGCCCATTTCAGAAGGGAGGGAAGGTCCTTGCGTCAAAAGCGAGAAAATTCCTATCGGAAGCATAAAAACCACTGCCCAGAAGAAAATACGCCGGGTGACGACGACGGTCTCAAAGCCCAGGGCGTTGATTTTTACGATGCAGAGAGAATAAAATCCCCAGGAAACAGCTGCCAGAAGGGCAAGGAAATCGCCCTTTGGGTTCAGGTGGAAATTGACGACTCCGTTAAAGCTGACCAGGGCAACTCCGACAATGGCAAGCAAAAAGCCGATGTTGAAAAAAGGCGTGAGATGCTTTTCTTTGAGGAAAAGCTGCAGGGAAATCGCCGTGAACATGGGACAGATAGAAACGATGACGCTGACATTTGAGGCGCTGGTGTAGGAAATAGCCATGTTCTCCATGAACTGATAGGCCGTAACCCCTGAAAGACCGGCAAGCATGAAATAAATCTCGTGTTTTCTTTCGGAGAGGCGGAGTTTTTTTGGCTTTGAGCCCCAGAGGGCAAGGTATGCCATGAAGAACCTTATCAAAAGAATCTCATAGGGAGAGAAAGAGCGCAAAAGATATTTTGTTGAGACGAAAGTGATTCCCCAGAGAAAAATTGAAATCGAAGCGAAGAAAAGCCCGGCAAAACTGATATTTTTTGACATGGGAAGAGTTTAACAGAAAGAAGAAGAATTGAAAACATAAACATTTTCTGCTATTCTCTACTATATGAAAGAACTCGAACTTAAATACGGATGTAACCCGAACCAGAAACCGGCTCGCGTTTACATGGACGATGGCGACCTGCCAATCACAGTTGTTAACGGTAAACCCGGTTATATCAATCTGCTCGACGCTTTGAACGGATGGCAGCTTGTAAAGGAGCTCAAAGAAGCAACAGGCCTTTCTGCAGCAACAAGCTTCAAGCATGTAAGCCCGGCCGGAGCCGCCATCGGAAAACCTCTTTCTGATACACTCAAAAAAATCTACTTCGTGGACGACTCAATCCAGCTCACTCCGCTCGCATGTGCCTATGCCCGTGCCCGCGGTGCAGACCGAATGAGCTCTTTCGGCGACTTCATCTCTTTGAGCGACAAATGTGACAAGGCTACGGCCCAGCTCATCGCAAAGGAAGTCTCTGACGGCGTTATCGCTCCGGGCTATGATGACGATGCCCTGGAACTGCTCAAAGCCAAAAAGAAGGGAGCCTACTGCATTCTTCAGATTGACCCGAACTATGTCCCGCCAGAAACAGAAGTCAAACAGGTTTTCGGCGTAAAATTTGAACAGGGACACAACTTCTTAAAGCTCGACGAGTCAACACTCTCAAACATCGTTACAGAGAAAAAGACCCTCACAGAAGACGAAAAACACAATCTCCTTATCGCGCAGATTGTCCTCAAATACACACAGTCAAACTCAGTCTGCTATGTAAAGGACGGTCAGGCAATCGGTATCGGAGCCGGTCAGCAGAGCCGAATCCACTGTACCCGCCTGGCAGGCCAGAAGGCTGACAACTGGTGGCTCCGTCAGTCACCGAAAGTCCTCGGCCTCAAATTCGTCGACGGAATCAAACGGGCAGACCGTGACAACGCCATCGATGTCTACATTGGCGATGAGTACGAGGATGTCCTTGCAGAAGGAAAATGGCAGACAATCTTCGCCGAAAAGCCGTCTGTATTCACCCGGGAAGAAAAAAAGGAATGGCTCGCAAAGAACACTGATGTTGCTCTCGGAAGCGATGCATTCTTCCCATTCGGTGACAACATTGAACGCGCCCACAAGAGCGGAGTTTCTGTAATCGCTCAGCCAGGCGGAAGCGTCCGTGACGACAATGTAATCGAAACCTGCAACAAGTACGGAATGGTAATGGCCTTCACAGGTATAAGACTTTTCCACCACTAATCAATTAGCTGAAGCAAAAAAAACAGGCTTCCGGTGAGAACCAGAAATCGAACATCGCAGTGAGCAAGCTCAGGCGAGTTCGTTTCTGAACCTCACCTCCGCCTGTTTTTTTTTCAGTTCTGCGCTTTTGTGATGAAAGAATCTCACTGGTATATATGAATCAACTTTCTTCTTTTACACATCTTTTTTGGGATTTGGACGGGACTCTTACTGAATCTGCACCGGGAATCATGAATTCAGCGCGACATGCTCTGGATTATTATGGCATACATGATGTTCCTCAAAGCACGCTCAAAAAATTTATCGGGCCTCCACTTATGGACTCTTTCCAGGAACTTTTCGGCTTTTCCCATGAAAAGGCTTATGAAGCCATGGGAAAGTACCGGGAATATTTCGGGGAAAAGGGGCTTTTTGAGAATTCTGTTTATGACGGAATAATTGAAACTCTTCAAGCCCTCAAAAATCAGGGAAAGCATCTTTATGTAGCCACCAGCAAGCCCGAAGTCTTTATGAAGAGGATTCTTGAGCGCTTTCAGCTTGCCCGCTTTTTTGAATTTGCAGGCGGCTCAGACCTTGAAGAAAGCCGAAGCGAAAAAGCGCTGGTCATCCAATATGTGATTCAGGAAAATAACCTTGAAGAAGAACAGGAAAAGGGCCGGATTCTTATGATTGGCGACCGCAAGCACGACATCATCGGTGCCCACAAAAATAACATTCCCTGTTGTGCCGTTTTGTGGGGCTACGGAAGCCGTCAGGAATTCAGCGAATTTGGCGCAGACTATGTGATAGAAAGGCCGGGAGAGCTTCTTTAAAACCTTAAGCCGGCTTGGAGTCCCGGCACGATTGAAAGAGAGTCATTCAAATCCCAGGACAGTCTTTTTTTAACCCAGCCATTTTGACCAAAAGCCTCGTCGTTAAAATCACTTATGCAAAAATCAAAAGTTCCAGCCACAAAAAAACGAAGACGGCCAATCAGTTTCATGGAGATCGAAGTCCTGTACTCAGGAATAAGATTAAAGCTCCTGTCTTCCTGATCAAGCCAGATAAATCTTGCAAAAATCTCATTTTCAGCCTTAAAGCGGGAATACAAAGTCTGCTGATTTCCCAGTCCAAAATCAATTTCACCTTCATGGCCAAAGCTAATACGCTCCGGTCGAGTCATTAGGCTTGCCATAAGGTGAGATGTGCCTGCATGAAGGCCCAGTCCCAAGGAATTGTTCGTGCCATAATTTACTTCCGGAACAATGTCAAACTTAGGCCGGGGGCGAAGGACAGCCTTTTCAATCAAATCAAGGCCATTATCAACATACTCAACTTGCAAGCCAGAAGCCTCTTCTTTTAAAAGGGAAGAGCCAATTTTGAACTGAAAGAGGCGGTTAATGCTGGGGTATATTTTTTTTGCCTCAGAACTCCTCAAATACACGCCGGCGGCATCATAATATTCAATCGTAACCGAAACCGGGCTGGGAATTAAGGCTTCATCAGTAATGGCCACGAAAAAATCTTTTGTCGCAGGATAACCCAAAACAATGCGATTTCCCAATGAAGGGCACATTGCAATCGGGAGTTTCACATCAGGATAGCTGATTTTTCCCTCAATAACCCGGGCAAGCATATTCTTTTCAGAATCAAAAACCGCCAGCTCCTCATAGCCCTTAACGATTGCAAGTGTATAGCCCAAATCAGAAAAAATTTCATTTTCTTCAAGGGCAAGCATGTGGGAAAGATACATTGAGGCTGAATGCATATCCTTTGCGGCCAGCATCATGTGATTCACGAGTCCGTTGCTTTTTCTGTCCAGCCAGGAAAGGAAAAACGAGCCGATTCCTTTTTTCTTTTCAGCAGGCGCTTTTTGCTCAGGAGGAAGGGTCTTTTCAATGTCAAATTCCTCGTCTTTTTCAGGAAAGAGCCTGCCCATCAATTTTGCGGCACGGGTATGAATATCCATTTTTCCGTCATAATACTCCTCCACATCACCGGTAAGATTGGCGACAAGTTTTGTGACAAGAATTGGCAGGAAAGGTCCAGTTTCAAAGGGATAGTAACTTCGCCCCGAAAGACGCTGATAAATAGAATTGATTCTTGGCAGGTAATTATTTTTATAGAGGCTTTCTTCAGTATTGGTTTGATTTGAAAAAGCCAAAACATGACCGAATTTTTTGTAGGCCCATTTGCCCCGGTTCATGGGAACGGTAGGCACGATATCTTCTGCATTTACGATGTTCCAGATGAAGCCGTATTTTTCCGCACAGCAGTCTTCGGCAGTAGTGACATTGGGGCAGGCAAAAGTGTAAGCGTAAATATTCTCAGGCTTAAAGAAATTGTCTTCCAGAAGGATTGATGAAAGCATGTTGGCTACTGCAGCCCCTCGACTGTGCCCCGTCATAAAAAGAAAGGCATCTGTGGGGTTTATTGAGTGACGCAGCATGTAGGAAATGAGGGCGGTGTGAACTATGCTCGCCGCCTTAGCGAAGCCTATGTGGCTTTTTTTCTGAATTCTGTCAACATCATCAACATTAAGATTTGAAATCCATTCGCTGGCATTGGTCGGAGTTCCCCTTAAAACAACAAAAATCAGTGTCTGAAGGCCTCTGGAACTTTGAATTTTCTTTGAGCTTATGGAAAAAGCACACTGATCCTTTCCCCAGAGGGCATCCGTGTAATCAATCTCATAATGAAATTCAATATCAGCCTCCTTTATTCCGATTTTTTTGTAAGCATCAAGAAGATTGTTCTCCCGTGGACTTTCAGGGACATGGGAATAAGCCGCATCTGAAAAATAGGCGGCCAGGCGGGCAAGTTTGTGATTGTATTCAAATGAAGTTTTTTCACCAAATGATTTTTCCTCCCATTCAATCGGAATAGAAGTCTCATGGCCAGAAAAATTGATTTTTTCAGCAAAAGAAGATAAAGAAAGCAAGGTAAGCAGTAGAAGAAAAATTATTTTTTTCACGGTAAAAAATACCTTAACATAAAATTAAAAAAATAAAAAGGTGCGGTCCTTCAGGCCATGGTCTTCAGTCTGCTAAACGCCTTTGCGCACAGCCAAAAAAAAAGCCGCACAGCCAATAAAAGCCATGCAGCGTTTACGGGGTTTTAGGGGCTTGCCCCTAGGAGAATGGGGTGTGACGCAACGAAGTGCGGCACTTGCGGTTTAGGCACAGCCTTCACCGAGACTCGCCTAGAAACTCGTCTCACGAGTTTCTTCGCCTAGCGGCGACCGGCTCCCTAGGAAAGGCTTTTCCCCTCCCCTTTCAATTTTCAATTTTCCGTTTTCAATTTATGCATAAATCGGGCGAACTTTGATTACGCCGTCAATTGCCTCGAAAGCCTTGAGAGTCTCACCCTCAACCTTTCCGTCAACATCGATGAGAGCGTAAGCAAGGTCGTTCTTGTTCTGGTCAACCATGCCTGCAATGTTGAGTTTTGCATTTCCCAGGACTGCGGTAAACTGAGCAATCATGTTAGGAACATTTTTGTGAGCGATACAAAGTCGTGTTCCATTTGCAGGAATCTCGCTGTTAAGGAAAGTCTTCGGGAAGTTTACAGAGTTACGGATTTCTCCGATTTCAAGGAAGTCACGGAGTTCTTTTACTGCCATAACAGCACAGTTGTCCTCAGCCTCTGGAGTTGAAGCGCCAAGGTGTGGCAGGCAGATTACTTTGTCGCACTTCAAGAGCTCTTCGTCAGCAAAGTCAGTGATGAGGGCAGCAACCTTTCCAGAAGCCAGGGCTGCAAGAACATCAGCGTTGTTTACAAGACCACCTCGGGCAAAGTTGATGATTCGAACGCCGTCTTTCATTGTTTTGATTGAAGAAGCGTT
>DGTW01000353.1 GCA_002393835.1 Treponema sp. UBA4326 | reverse complement strand
TCCGTCATTTCAACAAGGAAGGTAGATTCTCCCCTCGCAAGGTTGTCACTGGCTCCAACACGGCAGAAAATGCGATCCACTATGCCAATGTGGGCTTCCTTGGCAGGAACAAAAGAGCCGATTTGGGCAAGCAGGGCAATGAGGGCATTCTGCCTGAGATATGTTGATTTTCCCGCCATATTGGGGCCGGTAATAAGGGCAAAATATGGCAGGACACCGTCATCATCTGTTTTTTCGGCAGAAATTTCGATGTCATTGGGAACGAATTCGCCGCTGGGAAGATGAAGCTCCACTACCGGGTGACGGCCCGAACGCACGACGAAATGCTTTGAGTTATCAACCAGTGGCTTTACCCAGCCATGAAGAAGGGCTGCATAGGCAAGGGCTGAAGTGACATCTGTATAGGCGACTTCTTTTGCAGTCTGAAGGAGGTAGGCCGTATGCTCAGCGATTTTTGCCCGAACTGCCAAAAAAAGAGCCTTTTCAGTCTCAGTGATTTTTAGCTCAGCCTCTCCAATCTGTTTTTCGATTTCCTGAAGCCGGTTCGTAGTGTAACGGTCGGCATTCGTAAGGGAGCGGCGCAAAATAAAATGAGGAGGAACAGCATCGGCCTTTCCCCTGGTAATCTCTATATAGTAGCCGGTGAGGTTGTTATTTCTAATCCTAAGGTTTTGAATCCCCGTGGCAGCCTTTTCTTCTTCGGCATAGTCTTCAAGTATTTTGTTTACATTGTCATGGATGCGCCTGTATTCATCCAGTTCCTTTGACCAGCCTTCTTTTATGATTCGTCCCTCTCCCAAAGCCGTGGCAGGGTCATCAATAATTGAGTCATTAATGAGAGAAACAATCTGCTCCGCCAGGGATTTTTCTGTCCTGGTAAAGCCGTGACTCTCCAGCTGACTTCTTACCTGAAGCCAGGCAGCCAGGCTTGCCTTCAGGGCCTGCAAATCTTTGGCATGGGCACGCTCCATTGCGATTCGTCCGGCAAGCCGCTCTATGTCGAGAATGTCGGCAAAAGTCTCGTGAACATATTCAAGAAGATTACGGTTGCTGGTGAAAAGCTCCACATGATTCTGTCTTGAATGAATTTCATCGCAGTTTGTAAGCGGATACAAGAGCCAGGAGCGTAAAAGCCTTTTTCCCATGGCAGTCTGCGTATGTGAAAGACATTCCAGAAGCGAAAACTGGCTGCTTCCGTCGTGGAGGTTCTGCACTATCTCAAGATTGCGGCGAGAAGAATCATCCATGATGACAAACTGACTGTCCCGGTAAACTTTGATTCCCGTCACATGAGGTGAATTTGTCGTCGCCGTTTTCTGCAGGTAATCAAGAAGAAAACCGCTGGGAGCGACTTCAGGTGATTTTTCATCCAAAGAAAAACTCTGGAGGTTTGCGGTCTTAAACTGGGAAAGGAGTCTCTTATAAGAAAGACTCTGGTCAAAATTCCAGTCTGGATAATAGGAGACGGCAATTTCCTCATTCTGCATGAGGGCATTTTTTATGATTTCGTTTTTTTCAAGGCTTTGTGGAAGAAGAAGTTCCCTGGGGTGGCTCCTGCCAAGCTCCTTGGAGAAATTTTCCGCCATGTCAGCCTCGTACCAACTGGTCGCAAAAAAATCAGATGTGGTGACATCAATATAAGCAAAGCCTGCCCTGCCTTTCTGAACGCAAAGACAGGCAAGAAAATTGTTTGCCCCGCCGTCCAGATATTCGCTTTCAAGGGCCGTTCCAGGAGTGATTACTTCGATTACCTTTCGCTCAGTCAGGGTTTTTCCGTTGGGCTCGCTGACCTGCTCGCATATTGCGATTCTTTTTCCACATCGCAAGAGTCGGGCAATGTAGATTTTTGCCGCATGATAGGGAATTCCGCACATGGGAGATGAGCCACGGTGAGTCAGTGTCAGATTCAAAAGGCGGGAAACTTCCAGGGCATCAGAATCAAACATTTCATAAAAATCCCCGAGACGGAAAAAGAGCACGTCATTTTTGTGCTCTTCTTTTATTGACAGATACTGAATCATAAGGGGAGTAAGCTCGCTAGACTCGCTCCTGCTTTGAACATTTCCCGCTACAAGCGCATCCTTATTTCTGCCCATGCTACAAGCCCAGCTCAGAAATTACTTTGTCGGTGACATCAACTGAAGAGGAATACCAGAGGATGGCATTGTTCTGCTGCAATGAGAGAATCATGCTGTAGCCCTCATTTTCCGAAACCCTCTCAAGAACGGAATAAAGTTTTTTATAGAAAGAATCCGAATTCTGTAAATTTCTCTTCATTGACTCAAGCTCGATGTTCTTTGCGTTCGTGTACTCTGTCAGGGCATCGGTCTTTTTGATGATGTCTGAGTCAATCTTTAACACAGCGCTTTCGTTGCCGGAAGAAGACATGTCGGCCTTTTCCTGCTTGAGTTTTTGGATTTCTTCGGTGCGTTTTGTAATTTCCCGCTGGAATTCGGCCTTTTTGTTCTCATAATTTCTTACCGGGGCAGAATTCCTGAAATAGGCCTGATAAACTTTTGCCGTATCAACCACGCCAAAACGAGTGATTTGCTGGGCGAAAATGCCGCCTGAAAACAAAAGCGCAAAAACTACAAAAAACAAAAGCTTCTTTTTGCTCATATAATCCCCCAATTATTTGTTCGTGATATTGAATGAAAGGACGAATTTCCAGTTTTTGTCCCAGTGCCACTCTCCGTCGCCCTTGCCGTAGTTGTCACTAGAGCTTGTCGAACCGAATTTTCCGGTATTGGCAAAAAGAAGACGCAAGGGGAACTGAGGAATGGTAAAGCGGATGCCAGGGCCAAAGCTGAAGAAGAAATCTTCCTTGCTTATGTCTGCCAGCATACTGGGGCTTTCCTTTACGACGGCCGCATCTGCGAAGAAGTCCAGGGCAAGGACACCGGGAACGACAGGCATACGAAGCTCAAGGATATTGCTCCACAAGGCCTTTCCCCTAACCTTGTTGTAAATTGATGTCCAGCCACGGCCATTGAACATACCGTCGATGTAAAGGCGGCTAGAATCTCCGATTCCAGTACCGGGTTTCGGGAACTGCATTGAAAGTCCTGTGTAAGCCATGAGAACCATCTTGAAATTCCATGATTCAGTGACAGGCAACTTAAACAAAGTGAAATACTTTTCAAGTTTCGTATCGGTACGCAGGAAGTATTCTGTTTCGATTGGAGTAAGGCCGAACCATGTTAATCGCTGGCTGGCAAACCAACCGCTTGAAGGATCATAGTTTATGTCTCGGTCATCGACTGAAACGGCTGTCCAGATTGAGTTCTGCCAGCCCCAGCGGTTTGCGTACTCGCTGACAGATGAGTCAACTGGAGTCCAGACATCTGCGTCATAACTGTTGTTCTTGAGGCTGCCTGTAATACCGCCTGACCATGAAATAATGGCAAAATCAGGAGTCCACCTGCGGCCAAGGGAGAAGCCAGAAGTCCACTTCCACTGCTCATACTTCATGTAATATGTGTCATCATTTATGATTCCGTTTCGGTCAACTTTGTTTCGCAGGGCAGAAAGGCTGGAATGAGAAATTTCCGTGCTGATTGAAGTGCTGATTGGCAAATCCTTGAACCAGTTCGTTCCGTAACCAAGGCTGAGAGACTGGGTATCGGTAGCCACCGTTGAGCTTGCACTAACCGAGCGGCCTGAACCTCGGACATTTGAATCCTGCCATTTGACGAAAAGAGCAAAAGGAAGGTCGTCTGGATCAGAAACGCCGCTGAAAGTAACGCCGAACTCGATTGAAGTGGTAGACTGTTCCTCAACAGAAACAATCAAATCAACAAGGTTCTCTTCTGAGCCAGGAACGATGTCTGGGACGACTGCGCTGAAATACTGAAGGTTGTAGAGATTTCGCAAGCCGGTCGTTACTTTAGCCTTAGAGAAAATATCTCCGGCTTCGATAGGAATTTCCCGGCGGATTACATGCTCTTTTGTCTTTGTATTGCCCTTGATTATGATGTTCTCAACATGAGAGCGGACATTTTCCATAATCATAAACTGATAGGCAATGGTCTTCTTTTCGGTGTCTTTTTGAGGAACCTGCTGGAAGCGGTTTGCAGTGTAGCCGTTTTCGTAGTAAAGGTCAGCGACGGCCATAAGTCCCTCGTTGAATTTTGTCTGGTTGAAGACTGAGCCTTTTTTTAGCTTTACCTTGGCCTGCAGCTCATCATCAGAGAAAATCTTATTTCCAACGAACATTACGCCTTCATAAGTGTACTGGGAACCTTCCGTAATTACGAAAGTTATCGTAAGCTCATTCCGGCTCTTTTTTTCGTTTACTTCGCTTGTTTGTGTTACATCGACAATGGAAGCGTCGATATAGCCTTCATTTGCATAGTAGGCCAGAATTGCCTGCTTATCGGCTTCCAGCATTGACTCCTGGAAGGCGCCCTTGCTCAAAATTCCGACTTCCTTGAGCTTAAGTTTTTTCTTGAGGGTCTTTGATGAAATTACCTTGTTCCCTGAGAAATTGATGTGAGCAATGACGGTTGAGCGACCCTCATCAATATTGAAGGTAAGCTCAACACCCTTTGCCGTTTCCTTTACTGAAGAAGTGACTTTTACATCAGTGAAGCCCTTCTCCAGATAGTGATCCCGAATTGCCCTCTCGTCAACGGAAGTTTTCGACGGAATGTAAATGTCCTTTTCTTTTGATGAAATGGCGTCTTTTATTTCTGTAGTTCGGATCTGACGGTTTCCGTTGATGTAAATTCTTGTAACGGCAGGTTTTTCCTTTACGGTAAAAGTGATGGCAACGGTAGTTCGCTTCATGTCGCCAGGAAGAGCTTCCGGGTTAATTTCATCGAATAAATCAAGGGCGTAAATACGATCCATCATGTCTGCGAAAAGCTCATCGCTGAATTTTTTGCCGTAAAAGCCTGAAACAATGCCGTCAACTTCCTTATTGCTGACGCTCTTGAGTCCCTTGAATGTGACGGACTTGATTACAGCCCCGTAATACCATGTGTCGCTGTATTCTGGAGCACTTTCGGTGGTTTCTTCGGCTGACTGGGCAAATAAGGGTGCGGAAAGGCACATAAAAACTGATACAAAAATCGCGGTGATACGCAGACGGATTGACATATAATCCCCTCAAATATTTTTTAAAAAGCAAACTTCCAGGACAGCGTCATTGATGTTGACGGAACCCATGTGTTCAAAAGTCCCTTCTGCAGCGAATCAATGTCCGGTGCGACTCCAAGACGAATGTTTACGAACGGAGATGTCATCTCAAAACCAAACTCCGGCTGGAAAATGATTCCGTTGACCGACGTTCCGTTGTTTATCTTGTTTTCGTCGTAAGACCAGTGAAGCATGGAGTCAACATAAATTGAGCTTCCGAAGTATTTACCCATATAAACAGTCGAATTATCGATAAAGTTACCTACCGTAAGCTGTTTATTCTTAGTATTTTCTTCCATACTTAGCTTCAATGAATTCTGCAGGACATTGGTACGAATGGAAAATATATCAAAATTAAGCAATTCACGCAATGTATTCTCAACACGGCGTATGACAGTAGACTGAATGAAAAAATCACCGCCTGAGCCAAGAATGTCCGAAACTCCGCTGGAGTCAGCTGAAATTACCTGTCCTAAAAGCTGCATGATTTCACGCTCCGACTTCGCAGGATTTGACGAGAAAGTCGGGTTAAAGCTGCTGAACGGCTGGTTGTTGGCTGACAATATGATTGTAACCATATTGCCGTTTGCATCCCGCTCGCGAGTCTCTGCCCTTACAGTAATTTTAGGGTCTATTGAGTCCTGAGTCTCATTGAAGATTACCCGACCTTCCTTCATGTAGAAGTTTCTGTTGAGCCAGGCAATCTCACCGCCGCGAAGGGTAATATCGCTCTTGAATTCCAGATCTCCTGAATAGGAATCAAAGTAAATCGAAAGCGGTGTTCCGGGCGCAACTACACCGCGAAGGAAGGGGTTGAAGAGAAGCTGGACTTTCTGACCAACGATGATGTCGAAATCAACGTTCACATTTATGTTGCCCTGTTTTTTCGAGGGAACTGATGCGAGAATGTTATCTATAGAAAACTGATTCTGGAGAGGAGTGGCAACAATCTCAACATCAGTGTTGTCGGCCACTACAAAGCCCGAAATGCTTACGTCCCGGGGAATCGTGAAGGCCAGGTTCAAGTGCCCGCTGGCCATACCCTTGGCATGAATGAAGGGGAAAGACAAATCAAGGGGAACCTTTCTGTTCTCGTCAATGCTGATGTCAAGCTCCAGTGAATTCGGAAGCCAGCGGTTGAATTCCATTCTATATTCTACTGTGGCAAGACCTTTTCCCAATGTTACCAGAGTAGGCGGAACAACTGCTTCCCCCTGCCCCACAGTCATTATTACCTTTTCTGCATGAAGATAATTTTTGGAGATAAAAGGAATGACGAAATTTGGATGAGCGACGCTGAAGGCTCCGGTGTACTCAGGATCAGTTGTAGGCCCCGTAATACGAATGGCACCAGTGAGAAGACCAGAATTGAAGCTGACGAAAGGAATCTCTACCTCAGAGCAGATGTATCGCATGTCCGCAAGGATTCCGGTGAGGTTGAGGTTGAGCCTGTTTTGCCGGATGGAGCCGTCAAGATTGAACTGAATGGGGCTGCCCTTTCCTGCCGAGGCGCTTATTTGTCCATCGTCAGTGTAGCTTGCCTTAAAGCCGTTTTCCACATCAGTCACGATGTCATAGTGACCGGGACTGTGCATGACCATGATTTTCAGCGGGAAATCGCTCTTTATGAAATCGCCAGAAACCTCCTTTGAGCTTAAAGTGACGGAATAATATTCAGGCAGGGCGAATTTTTTTGCCGGCCTTGAGCCTTCCAGCTTAATCTCAAAGGGAGCATGAAGGGTCTTTTCCATTAAATCAGCATCGATTGTCATTCCAGCCGAGCCAGA
The DNA here is from genome assembly GCA_002393835.1 of Treponema sp. UBA4326. Lineage (GTDB taxonomy): Bacteria > Spirochaetota > Spirochaetia > Treponematales > Treponemataceae > Treponema_D. The sequence continues at coordinate 4,262 of DGTW01000353.1, read as the reverse complement.
AAATGTCGCCGGATCAAAAGAAGCGTGAACATCAGAGACGGTAAGAAGGGACCAGTCAAAATTAAAGCCGTCCATGTGAATGCCGGTATCGTCGAGGGAGAAAGAGCCGCTGGCTGAAAGCGGATAGCCGTAAAGCAGGATTGATGAGCTGTGAAGCTGCATGGAGACAAAAGGATTGCTTATAGTTCCGCTGGCCGTAAAATCAGCAGAAATTGTATTCTCCGGGTTTTGCAGGGAGAGGAGCCGGGCAGACGGGAATGAAGTAACCTTTGCCTCCATCGATACATAAAAATCATTCTTCAGGCTTTCCGCAGAAAAAGGCAGCTGGGACGGATTCGACAAATCCGCATTTACAGAGATTTTTTCCGTTGAGATGGGGCTTTCTGCAATCAGGGAAGCGTGTATGGAATCAAAAATATTTCCGTTCATATTCCAGACAATGCTTCCATTTCCGTCGAGGGAAGAGACAGAATCAGAATAAGCAAGGGAATTGAGGACGAAGCCATACTTGGTCAAGTTGCCTGACATGGCAAGATGGGGATCAAACTGCAAATATGAGGATGGCTCCTCCAGCTCAAAGCTGACAATATCAGCCTCAAAGCCGCTTTCAGCATCAAAATGAAGGATTGAGCTTGCAGAAGCCGAGAAAACGAATTTTCCGACGCTGAAAGGAAGCTGGCTGAACTGCACGGTCGCTCCAATTTGTTTGTACATGGAGATTGTGGCATCAAAATTATAGTCCCCGGAAATTGAAATCCAATTCGGGCTGACATTTCCGAAGAAGTTGTAGGGAACAGAATTTACCGTCAGCTCGCTGGTAAAGGAAAATTCCCTCAGACTGTCCGCAAATTCAATCGATGTCTGGGCGTGCGCGGATTGCTTGCCAAAAATCAAATCAAAATCAGTGAGCTGCAGGGTCTCCTTTGAGCCGTCAAGGGCAAAGCTTACGATTTGCCGATCCTGCTCGGTGTTAGCAAAAAGACAGTAAGGAGCATTCACGGAGAAATCCTTAAGATTGCTGGAAAAAAATACATCCGTGGTAAAAATATAAGGCCTCAGTTTTTCAGAGATTCCCTTTATCATCTGAGACTTTTCGGCCGGCATGAAGAAAGCCACCGTATCCGCAATGCTGTCCGCAAAAATGTTGGAGAGAGACAGGTTTGCCTGAATGAATTTCTCCTTTCCCGTCAAAAAACTTCCGTCAATCTTAAGCCGGCCTATTTCCTCATAATCTGCATGGGCAAAATCAAGCAGCTCGAACTGAAAGTCAAGGGAATTATTTCCAGGCAGGGCCGTAAACTGGAGACCCGTGAAGCTTTTTTCGTTGAAGAAAAGCTGGGGGGCAACGCAGTTGAATCCGTTACGATAGGGATCAACGAACATTTCCGTGGTGATTATTCCCCCGTTTTTCAGCATGAAGTAATTAAGGGTCAAAAGTCCCGACGGCTGCATTTTCTTGATGTCAAAACTTCCGCTGAAATCCGCATCGACAAAAGAGCCTTTTGCAGAGATCGTCTTAAGGTTCACGAGTTTTTGGTTTCCGTCGCAAAAAAGCCTTATGTCCAGGGCCGAGCCCAAGAGTTTCGGACTGAGGCCAATGGTGAGGTCAGAGCTGTAGGTCAGGCTTCCCGGAATGAATTTTCCTGATACAGAGCCAGAAAGAAGGCTTCCGTCGATTTTTTTGATTATCGAAGGCTTTTTTCGGATTGAAACGAACTTTAAGGGATTGAATTTATCAAAATCCCCTGAAATGGCAAAACCGTCCTCCGTAAAATCATAGCTTGCGAAGAGAGAGAAAGGAAGAACCGTGCGCATTGTGCGAACCTCAAGCTTTTCCTTAGCATAGTTCACCAGCATGTCCAGGCGGGAAATTGAATAATCAGCCCCGCCGCCAGAAGACAGGCTCAGGAGAACGGAACTTCCCTCAAAATTCGGGTATACCTTGCCCGATACAGAAAAATTGCTTGCGAAAGAAGTCCACTTGCCGTCTGTCTTTACGAGGCCAGTCCTGTAGCTTATTTTTCCAGTGGTATCAAGCTCGACGGCCTTTAGCAAGTCAAAATCCGAGACTTTCATAGAGCTGAGAGTAAAAAGAATGTCATTCATCTTGTCGGAATAATGAACCGACAAATTTTTAACCAGGACATCAAGGGGAATATCAAATTTCTTTCCGGCCAGCGTAAATTTTTTCGAGCCAGACTTTCCCCCCTTCTCTTCTTTTGCCTGGGATTCTTTTTCACCTGATGAGAGAAATTCTTTGATTTTGGAATTGAAGCGGGTGTCTTGAAGAGCATCATATTCAATGCTGAGACCATTGAGCACGAGCTCATCAAGGGCTACGGAAGGATTTTTTGAGAAAAAGCCCATTACATTGTAGCTGAGATGGGCGCGTTTTATTCCGATTACCTTGCTTTTGCTCTCGGCATCAAAAATCGAGATGTTGCGGAAATTCACGCCAATGAAAATCGAGGGTGAAAGGGACTGATAGGAGAATGCGAGTCCAGTTTTTTCCTCAAGTTCTTCCGTCAGATTTTTTTCAAGCTGAGACAGGGAATCCATGATACGAAGATAGACCGGGCGAACCAGCGCAAGTGTTGCAATCAGGAGAAAAATGAAAATAGTGCTTCCCAGGCCTACGCCAAAAATTTTGGACTTCATAAAAAATTCGACAGATTTACTCTTCTAATATCGGCATATATTAAAGTAGCAATTAGAAATTGGCAATCACAAATCATTTAGAAAACAATCAAAAAAAACTTTCGGTAACTATATTTATAATCTGCTTAATCTGTGCTAATCTGTCCATGATTTTGGCAGGAAGTATTATGATTTTAAAAAATTTTATTGTCTTTGAGGGAATAGACGGTGCCGGAACAAGCACCCAAATCAATATGCTGAAAAAAAGGCCGGATGCAGACAGATTCTTTTTCACGACCGAGCCGACTGACAGCGAGACCGGCAAATTCCTTCGCAGAATGCTCAAGGGAGATGTGGAGCTGGACCCGCGCACAAGCGCTTTTCTCTTCGCCGCGGACAGAAACGAGCACCTTTACGGAAAGGGCGGAAGCAACTGCGGTGTCGTCGCTCAGGCTGAAAGCGGCAAAATTGTCGTCAGCGACCGCTATTTATTCTCAAGCCTGACCTACCAGAGCGTAACCTGCGGAGACGAGCTTCCCAGAAGGCTCAACGAAAGCTTTCCTTTGCCCGAGATTCTCTTTTTCTTCGACATAAACCCGGAAATCTCACTGAAGCGGGTCCTTGGCCGGGGTGAGACAGAGATTTACGAAAAGCTGGACTTTCAGAAGGCCACGGCCGGGCGCTACAGGGCGGTCATCAACGAATACGAAAAGATGAATACAGGCATGAAAATCATAAGGCTGGACGCAAGCCGCCCCATCGAAGAAATCAGCTGTATAATTAATGAGGAGCTGGCAAAAAGAAAGTAGGAAAACACTCACAGAGGACACAGAGGGAACAGAGATATTTATGATATATCAAGTTTTACATCTCAAACTCGTCCTTTGAAAACAGCAAGTTTTAGGTGTGAAGTTTCCCATAGGAAAAACCTCACAGAGACACAGAGGGAACAGAGAGCATCAGGAAAACGAAAATCTTACGCCTTCCCCACTCCTCTGTGCTCTTCAAATCTCCGTGAGGAATTTTTAGTTTTCAATTTTCCGTTTTCAACTTTCAACTTTCAACTTTCCGTTTTCAGTTTTCAGTTTTCCCTGCCGATATTCTAAGAGATGAAAAAGATTTTTGCCGCAATTTTCGCGCTCTTTATAATGATTTTCTCTGCCTTGCCGGGTTTTTCTTACATGGTCAAATACAAGGAAGACTACTTCAAGCTCTTTCATGTACACTACCAGCAGTACCCGGACGACTGCATCGAGAACATTTACTGGCTTGAAAAAGCAGTGCAAGCCGATTTCTGCAATCCCCTTTATGCGCCGGTCAAAATCAACGATGAAAACGACTGGGAAAAGTACCGCTATCTCTTTATGATGCATATAAATCTCAAGCTGATTGAGCAGCACATGAGGCTGGGGCGGAACTACGACAAGCAGGTAGCCCACTTTTACGATGCCCCCTGGAGGGACGCTTACATAGAAAACTTAAACAAGGCAAAGACATGCTACGAGGCAGGCCTTTATTACTGGCGGGAAGCAAAACTCTGGGCAGAAAAAGCGAACGTGGGGAAATTCAAATTCCTGATTTTGGAGGACATCCAGAACTGGGAAGACGAGCGGGAGCGAATCGGA
>DGTW01000248.1 GCA_002393835.1 Treponema sp. UBA4326 | reverse complement strand
TGCTTCTTGTTGGTACTCCCGTTTATTGGGGAAATATGAACGGAAAATTAAAAGCCCTTTTTGACCGCCTTGTGTATGTTCTAATGAAAGAAAGTAAAAGAGGAATTCCTCTTCCACTGCACAAAGGGAAAAAGGCCATGATTGTTACAAGCTGCACGACACCCTTCCCTTTCAATTATCTTTGCGGGCAATCAACTGGAGCAGTTCATGCTGTAAAAGAAGTTCTTAAATCTTCAGGATTCAAAATCATAAAAACTAAAAATATTTCTAATACAAAAAAACGATGATAAAAAATGAAAAACATACTAAATCCACCTTCCGTTTTCGGAAGGTGGATATCTTTATTCATCTTTCGCGTTTATATACTAACCTGGTATACCGCCTATACTAATCTGATATATCGTATATACTAAACTGGTATATTGCATATACTAAGCTAGTATATTGCTTATACCAGACTGGTATAAACACCACATACGGTAATAAAGCTTCACAGATAAAATACGTTATGTTCAGAACTGAAACAGTTTCACACCCGATTCCAGCTGTATGGAACTCAGAAAGCCGGATATTAACTAAATCCACCTTCCGTTTTCGGAAGGTGATCCAACAACAATGGGGTAAATATTTTAAGCAAGATAAAGATAATTATTTACTTATATCAAATGATTTATAAAAGAGAAATGAAAAATGAGAAAGATATTTTTTTTAATAATGACAATTTTATTACAGAGTTCTATGTTTGCATTTACACCGCATATTAACAGGGGTAAAAATGAAGAAATTTCCATTGAAAAAGCCTATTCAGAACTACGGATAACTGAAGCTGAACTGAAAGAGTTTAATAAAGAATTTTTTGGACATATTGAAACTTCAACTGACTTTCCATCATCCGAAAAACTTTCCCAAAACACAGAATATCGTGTTTTCAAGCAAAATTTTACGGAAACAAAGGAAAAGCTCTACCGAATTTTCTTTGTAGTATGTGATGATTATGACGGCGAGAAACAAAATTTATTCCAGAAGATTTATTACACAGACGGAAATTCAAAAGGAAATTTAATTTTTGCGGATTATTATGACGGATTGGTCAGTGTTTGCCATAATCAATGGCTATGCGGCGAATAGGAATTTATATTACAATAACAATATCATTACCGAAGTGGCAGATGAGTGGTCAAAAGACAGCAAAAATCCGTCGAAGAAATTGACAGCGACAAACAACAGGTACAAATTATGCGACGACTGCCTGACATATCAGGTCGTCAATTACAAGCAATTTTCAAACGGTTACATTATCTGTTCAAAAGTAAAATCAGGGCAGAAATATTCCGACACCTGCCTTGCCGAACTGGACTTCTATAACGAAAAAACAGGCTGGTGCTTCGGGGGCTATCTAGAGTGAATCAGAACGCCACAGGCGGGCGCGGGTCACAGGCTTGCCCGCCTTTTTTGTGGTATGACGGGGGAAAGGAGCGAACTATGAAAAAGATATTTTTGATTTTTGCGGCACTGTTTGCGCTGTCGTCGCTTACGTGGACGCAGACTTCGGCACGGAGAGGGTTTATAGACGGCTTTGACGAGAGCAAGTACAAGGAAACAACCGTCAGCGAGGATAAGAAAAACTGCGAAGAAGTTTTTACTGGTAAAATAAAACAACTTGATGGTCAGCGATTAAAAACAAAATGTCACATTCGTATGATTGATAACTTAGAATTTACACTTGTATTCTATGGTGACGGGGAAAGATTTCCAATAACTTGGTTTGATGTGGACTACTTTCCTGATGAAATGCCGCTTTTTACCCCGCTTGAAATTTATTATCACCATGAAGCATATTACCATAAATATTATAAAGAATGGTATTACAGAAATGTACTCGACGGCTGGCGCGTTTTGGACGAAATCCGCTTTGTGGGACAGAAATACATCGCCACCGACGCGCTCAAAATCCGAAAATCCCCCTCGCTTTCTGCGGAACAGGTCGGGCGGCTTTCAAAAGACGAGAGGGCGACCGTCATCGAGGTGGGCGAAAAGGTGACGATAGACGGAATCGAGTCTGCGTGGGTGAAAGTCCGCGCGAAAGACGGAACAGAAGGCTGGTGCTTCGCGGGTTACCTGACCGACGGCACGGAATACCGCGAAAAGCCGTGGACGAGCAAGGAGTAAAGGGGAGAAAATCACAATGAAAAAGATATTCTTGATTTTTGCGGCGGCAATCGTGCTGTCGTCGCTCGCGGCTTGCGCAAAAAACAATGCGCAGGAAACTCCGCCAAAAAAGGAATACACCCTGACAAAAAAGAGTTACTATCTGGACGGAAAGCCTGAATTTATGGGCAGGGCGATGAATTTCGCATATCAGGAGTATTCAGGCTTCAAGACCCCAGTTCTAACACCTTCGGCTTACGGATTCGTGCGGAAAAATGCCGTCGATGCGCTGGAATTCATAAACATAAGTAAAAAGCGGATTACGGGGGCAGAAATCTTTCTCAGGGGAACGGGGAATACCGAGGACAAAGAATTGCAAGTAACATTCGATGATTTTGATTTCGTTCCCGGAAGCAACTGCACGGTCAAACTGCATGATTCTTTCCTAAAGAACAATGAGTATAAAATCGGTAAAATCACATTCCGCTATTACGATTCAACAGAGCAGACGGCAAGCGCAGACGAGCTGAATATGGACTGGATTCTTTTCCCGCTGGATTTGACAGGCTCAGGGCTTTTCTTCATCACTGACCCGGGCACTGGCACCTATCACTTTGTCGTGAAAACTAGCGCACCCGACTTAGAAAGCACGGGAAACTATAAGATAACCGTCACGAAGCAGGACGGGGAGAAAATAAAAACAGATGGCGAGATTCACTACTGGGACGAGGAAGATGTCTTTTCAGTCAATATCTGGGAGAAAATCGAAATCGAGCAATTGTGCGACCTGAAAAAACTGGAGATTGAGTTCTCTGCAAACGGCAAGGTCTTTAAGGAAGAAGTCACGGATGTAACCCAGTTGGAGAAAATTACCATGTGGGTGGCGGCATTCTGCTATTACGGATATAGATAAGGAGGGCGAATTATGAAAAAGCTATTTCTGATTTTTGCGGCGGCGGTCGTGCTGTCATCACTTGCTGCGGCGGAGAAATATGATTTGACAAAGACAGTCACCGAGGAAGGAATCAGCGTTGATATGATACAAATTCCGGGTACAGATATTGAAATGCTAAGGACGGAAGTAACACAGCCTTTATATGAGAGTGTGATGGGCGTGAATCCGAGCGAATTCAAGGGCAATGACAATCCTGTGGAATGTGTGAGCTGGTATGATGCGGTTTATTTCTGCAACAAGCTGAGCGTTATGCACGGACTGACTCCTGTGTATGCGGTAGACAGCGAGAGCGATGTTTCCAAATGGGGGTACGAGCCGAACAGCAGTATGAATATGACGGATGAAAACCGCAAATTTAACGGCACAGTCACACAGAACATCGCTGCGGACGGTTATCGACTGCCGACGCTGGACGAAAGAATATATGCGGCAAAAGCCGGACAGAATTACATTTATGCCGGAAGCGACATTATAGACGAAGTTGCATGGTATGAAGGCAACAGCGGCAATACGACACATCCCGTGGCACAGAAAAAGCCAAACGGCTACGGCTTGTACGATATGAGTGGCAATGTGTATGAATAGGTCTGGGATGCATACTATGACCGTTGGCGCTTGAAGGGCGGTGGCGCTTTTTATAACAGTTATTTGTGGGAAACCGTAACAGAGTGCGAGACCACTGGCAAGGGGTGGACACTTCCGTGGGTAAGCGAGAGCTCCACAGGATTTCGCATAGTTCGCAAAGCAAAATATGCGGCACTACAGGGCGATGACGGGGAGACAACGAAAAAAGCGTATACTCAGCATTCAGATTTTCCCGATGAACTCCCGCCTGTTTCTGAGGAACGGCTTCAAGAAATTCTTGCCGAGATTGTGGAGCGGGAAAAGCTCATAATCACGGAGGAAGAAGGCGACGACACTGTCCGAAAAATGGGCGGGGCTACTTACATGCACACAAAGGGCAACACCTATCTCATCGATCCGAATTCAACCTCACCGTACCTCTATAGCCGTGTGCAGGGCGACGAAAAGAAATGCATACCGAATTTCATATATGTACTTTATGCCCGCCCAACCGAAAAGAATATGGAAGCTTATGTTTTGCATCAGTTTGCCATGCTTCTTGGGATAATACCCGAGGAAGCCCGTATCCTTGACCCTGACAAAATCGACTGGCAAAGGATAAAATCCCAAGCCTCTCTGCACACTACAGTCAAAATCGGTAGTGAAGATTACGATGTGCTGTTCAATGAGTTTGTGAGCAAGGACTAGAGAAAAAGGCTGTTTTTATGAAAGCAAGGAACATCATCATCTGCATTCTGGCAACACTCTCACTCTCGTCGCTCGCGTTTGCGCAAAAGAGCGGGCGCTATGTCAATTCGCGGGAGGGCTTGAATATCCGCGAGGAGCCGAACGCGGGGGCGGCGAAAGTGGGCGCGCTCAAGTACGGCGAGTTCGTGGCAGTCGCGGGCGAGGGCGAGAAAGCGAGCATCGACGGGATTGAGGCGCGGTGGGCGAAAATCATCATAAACCTCAACGGACTAAACCTCGATGACGACTACAACACATACGGCTGGGTGTTCGGCGGCTATTTGCAGGAAAAATGCCCGATGAGCGAAGAAGAGATTATCAGTTATCTCAAACGGCTCAGCAAAACCGACGAGGATTGGCTTCAGACCGAGTATTTCCCCGAAGACTCAGGCGCATATATGCAGGGAAAGGAATGGGAGCGTCCTGATTTTTCGCGTGCATTGCCGAATTATGCCAGCTATTTTTGGCATTTTGAAACGAATAATGAAGTCGTAGCCGTGCGCGACTGCCTTATGTATTGGGAGCCTAAAGCGGCAAGTTACTACGGCAGTTTGCGTTTCGTCAAGGCTGGCACAAAGTTCAAGGTGTTGCGTGTGGCGGACTGGGGAATGGAAGACGGCATCCTGTACCCGATTTACGAAACCGATGATGATACGCTTATCCGCGGAATCGATGTTACGGGGAGCGACAGCGTTTCGAGGGCAAGCGACGGAAAGGGCGGATTCCACACGCTCGTGTACCAGCCGATTCTTGAAGATACCACGCCTGATGATGTCTACGAGTTTAATCAATGGAGGAACGGAAAGAGAACTCTCGCCGAGGCACTTGAAGAATATTTCAGCAGTACGACGCTTTATGAAGGCAGATTTCTCCGAGGCGGCTTGGGAACGAACTTTGCCGAGTACACCGACCCGCAGGGAAAAACATACCGCTTGAGCATTGGTTCAAGGGCATCTTTTCTCAAACTTCGGTATCCGCTCAATATGGACAAGCCCGTGCCGATTTTGCAGGAGGATTCGTTTTTAGTCGTAAGGGGCGACGGATATTCTTCGACAAAACTCAGCACCCTTGAAGCCGCAGACGACGGGGCATATCTCCGTGAGATTTGCGAATACGGCTACGCGAGCGGCGCGGATGTGGGCGATGACGGCTTGGCGTACCATTATTTTGATGACGACAGCGTTTATGTCTATCATTATCAGAATGACGAGATGGGCACTGTTACCGAAAATCAGAGATACCAATATGTTCAATACGGAAATCCTTATGAATTCCACAGTATATCCAACAGGCTTGAAAGCGGCGAGCCAACAGGGAAAAGCCGCTTCGGCTGCTTCACAAAAGGCAGTTACTGGAATCCGATTTGCCGCCTCAAACTGCGCTCAAGCGCGGGTACGGGTGGCGAGGTACTCGGCACGATTGAGGGCGGCACGCTGCTAGAGGCACTTGAGGAGGGCAAAAAAGCCACGATTGACGGCTGCACTTCCGCATGGGTCAAGGTGCGCGCGGTGAACAGGGAGCGTTTCGTGGACGGCGGCGACTTCACCCAAACGGGCTGGGTCTTCGGCGCGTATCTGGACTAGGGGGAAAAAATGAAGATGAAAAAGATATTCTTGATTTTTGCGGCGGTGGTCGTGCTGTCGTCGTGCGCGACAATGCCGAAAGAGTCGCCAATTCTGGAACTAGACAATATCGCGCTTGACGGCGACCAATGGATAAAAGTTCAGAACATCGACAAGAACACAGGAAAGCCGATTGCGAGCGCTGAATGTGCCGTTTATCTGCTCAAAGAGGACGGCATCGGCAGAATCGTCACAAAGACCGACAAGCACGGCTGGGGTTATATACAGAATGTGCCTGACGGAAAATATTATATCATGTTCAGCGGTGAATGAAGGAGAAAATGAATATGAAAAAGCTATTTCTGATTTTATCGGCGGCAGTCGTGCTGTCATCGTGCGCGACGACGGAAAAGGAAGCCCCCGTGCAAGCGACACAGATAAAAGTAAACTATGTGCGATTAGGGAACAACGCATTCGACAACGCGGAATATGCAAAGGCATTCTCATACTATCAGAGCGCGGAAAACATAACCGACCCGACCGCGCAAAACCATTTGGGCGATATGTATTTAAATGGTGCTGGCGTTTCGCAAGATTATGAAAAGGCTGCCGAATGGTTTGAGAAATCGGCGGCACAAGGCAACAGTTTTGCACAAAACAGCTTAGGTCTTATGTATTTTAAAGGCATAGGCGTTTCGCAAGATTATGAAAAGGCTGTCGAATGGTTTGAAAAGGCGGCGGCACAGGGCAACAGTTCCGCCCAATATAACTTAGGTCTTATGTATTTAAGAGACATAGGCGTTTCGCAAAACTATGAAAAGGCTGTCGAATGGTTTGAAAAGGCGGCGGCACAAGGTAACAGCAATGCGCAAGAGAGCCTTGGCATTTTGTATTATCTTGGCGACGGTGTCGAGCAAAACTATGAAAAAGCGAAAGAACTGTGGGAAAAATCCGCCGCACAAGGCAATACTGATGCCCAAGACCATCTGGAAAAACTGTTTTAGGCGAAGGAGCGAACTATGAAAAAGACATTTCTGATTTTTGCGGCGGCGGTCGCACTTTGTTCCACGGCAACCTCTGAAACTTTTGTGGTTTCAAGGAACGGAGTGGAAGTTTCATCGACGCGCGACGGAAAGACATGGGCGGCAGATTCAAACATCGACAGGAAAGACCCGACTTCTGTCCTCGTTTCGTTTTTCGTCAGCTATTTTTCCAAGGACGACGGATGGCATGATTTAATCACCCATTATAGTTTTCCAGGCTCTTCGTTTGATGAGGGAATAGTAACTATGAGTGAAGCATGGGAAGGGTTCTATGGGAAAGTTGATTCGGTCCGCATAACAATCAATCC
>DGTW01000272.1 GCA_002393835.1 Treponema sp. UBA4326 | reverse complement strand
CGTAATGTTGTACAATATTTAGGAATTGCCATAATTGCCATGCTTTTTCTGCTGGCCATAAGCGGCGACTTCCACTACTTTTCGGAGTTAATTCATGCAAAAAAATAAAGTCCTGATTTTGACATTCTGCCTTCTTCATTCTGCATTCTGCCTTTATTCTCAATCTCATTTGTCTACTCAGTCACATTCCGGAGCCGTGTCTAATCTGGCTTATTTAGAGGATGGCGAGAAATCCATGTTTTCAGCCGGAAACGATGGTTTTTTAATCAAGTGGACAGAAGACGACATGGGAGAGCATTATCAGATTTCTGACCTTCCAATCAAGATGATTGCAAGAAGTCCAAACGGAAAGGAAATTGCAGTTTATGAGAGCGATGGCGCCTCGTTGAACAGGGTTTCAGTGTGGAACTGGAAGACTTTCAGCAGAAAATATGCTTTTCGCTTCAATGATTCGCTTACAAGCCTTTCCTATTCGGCCAAGGGAAACTTCATAATCTGCGGAACGGCCAGCGTAAGCGGTGCCTTTTTTCTGAATTCTACGAACGGAAGCATCATCAGAAACAAAATCAAGGGAAATACAGGCGTAGTCAGCTTTGTGCAGACATCTGATACTGAAAAATCTGCCATAATGTATTCCCCTAAAGGGAGCCTGCTTTATTATAACCTTCATAACGGTGAAAAAAAGGCTTCCTTCAACACTGAATATGACTTGACCCAGTTTTGCCTTTTCAACAACAGTGTTTTTGCGGCAGGGGTTCGGGGGAATAATATTTATGTAATTCAGGCTGTTACTGGAAACACACTCTCAACATTTCCGGCTAACAATCCTGTTTTGGTCGGCTCAAATAAGTCCAGGGATTTGTATTACATAACGAATGAAAACCGCCAGTTTAAGGTTTACAAGATTGCCAATGACAGGAACAAGGCCGTGATTGCTCCAGAGCTTGTGAGAACTTTTTCCGGCCTTAAAAACGGAGAATCGATAGTCTGCGCTTCCCTTGCCGAAGATGAAATTTATGCGGGAACAAACCTTGGAAACATCTATAAATTCGATTATGCGGCGGCAGAGCGAGTTGATGTGCAAATGTCGCTCACTGATAAAATGTATGATAAAATTTATGATGTGGCGGCCGTTGGTGATGATTTTTACTTCCTTACGCCTTCTTCAATTTTCAAGTCATCTTACGACAACGGAGTCGTTGACAGAAAAGCCGGAAACAGCGGATACACCAACATAATTCCTTATGGTGAAAACATAATTCTCTGGTCAAAGGACTCAAAAAAAGCTGTCGTTCTCCTGGAGCTTTCAAACGGAAGTCTCAGCCAGCTTTTTGCCCCGGAGGGAACTATTCAAGTTTTAAAGCTTTACGGAGATACCCTCATTGATATAGAGGCCAATTCATCGGTGAATAGCTTTGACATAAAGAATTTAAAAAAGAGGGAGCTTTTCAAGGGAACCAGCATTCAGGATGCCATTCTTTACAGCGAAAATGACTTGTATGTGGCAAAGTCAAGCGGAACTGCACCAAATGTTCCTCTTATTTATGTGAATGTGAATACCCAGGAGACTGTTCCCCTGCCGATGAAAGGCAATGTGGCTTATTCCCTCACCTATGATTACGCAAAGACAAATCCTGAGATTTACGGGATTACTATTTATCCGGATTCAAAAACGAAAAAGCTGACTACGGCAATTTTTGCCTACAAGCCGCAGTCAAAATCTTACCGTTACCTTCATTCAATCTCTGATGAGGACAGCGAGGCTTTCATCAATCTCTCTGAGAACGTGCTTTTCACGAATATCGGAAAAAGTCAGGTAAGGTCATACAATCTTACCAGTCGAAGGGATTTCGTTTACAAAAGGACAGCATCAATGCCTGTTAAAAGCGTAAAGAACCAGAGCCGGCTTGTAGTTCTTAATCGTGACGGTTCAATCAGCTGGTATAATTCAACACTGAATGCGGTCATGGCAGACTGGTATTTGACTGTTGATGGAAATTGGTTTGAATTTTAGGCATATTGTGTTATAATGTAAAAAAAGGAGGATTTTTATGAAGAAAGTTTTTTCAGTTTTAGCTTTATTATCCTCTCTTACTTCATTATTTGCCTTTCCCTGGGTTGATGATGCCTTTATTCTTGTTGAGACGGAAACTCCTCAAAAAATTCAGCATGTAATCGAAACTGATTATTCATTTAAGGATTTTACCCGTTTTGCTGAAGAAGAGAATTTGCTCATGGCTGCCCTAAAGGCTTCCCGTGCCAACGATGTCATTGATTTGCTGCTAAAAAAAGCCAGAATGTCTCCAGATTCAAAGACTAAGGGCGGAGTCACGGCTTTTATGTATGCCTGCCAGTACGAAACTGACATTGAGGCCGTGGAGAATGTCCTTTTTTACGGGGCAAAAGATGATTCCAAAAAAGAAGCAAGAATCCTTACAAGGGACAATGATAATCTGACGGCCTACGACTATGCGCGAAAAAACGAGCTTATAAGTCAGGAAATAATTTCCCTGCTTAATGCTTATGCCTCTGAGCCTGTCGCTTTTGCAGAAGAAGAGCCGGCTCAAGAAAGTCCTGAAGAAGCAGAGGCTCCAGTCGAAACTCCAGTCGAAATTCAGCCAGAAGAGCCTGAGCCAGATTTGGAATTTGACGAAGAGCAGGCTCCAGAGTCTGAAGAGCCGGCAGAGGTAAAAAATACCCTGCTTGATTTAAGTTCCCTGTCTTCACCAGTTCTTGTTCCTGAAAGCATATATCTCTATGACTATGCCAACGACAAATATGCCCAGCTTGAGATTCCCGCAGCCCTTGTTGCCGCAGAAGAAGCCGCCAAGCATTTTATTGCGGACGCAAACCGCCGGGACTCGAACGGACGAACAAAGCTCATGCTTGCGGCTAAAAAAGGCGACATTACCAAAATCGAGGATTTGCTCTATTCCGGTGCCCAAATCGATGCCGTTGACAAGGATGGCTGGACCGCCCTTATGTATGCCGCTCGTTTTCAGAAAGATGCTGATGTAACGAAACTGCTCCTTTATCGCGGGGCAGACCGCTCAATAAGAAACAAGTACGGAATTACACCGCTCATGCTAAGCGCAGGATTTTCAGAAAATCCAGATGTAGTTTCTGTTCTTCTTGACACCTATAGTCCGGACTCAGAAGAAGCCAGGCAGGCTCTCGCTTACGGAATCTCAAATTACAATAGTCCGGCCGTTCTTCAGGCTTTTATAGACAAGCAGGTTCCTCTCAATGTTCCTTACGACGGAAAAACACCTCTCATGCTTGCTTGTCAACTTGGCAAAAATACGGATGTCATTGACTGGCTTCTTGTGAACGGTGCTTCAAAATATCAGGTAGAGGCATCTAGCGGTAAGACAGCCTATGACTATGCCAAGGAAAACCAAAAACTTCCTCACAATGTAACATATTGGTCATTAAATCCAAATTCATAAAATCAAGGAAAATAAATGCGAATCACTGGTGGAAAGTTAAAGGGACGAGTAATAAAATGCCCTGATGGAATAATCAGGCCTGCCATGGACAGAATGAGGGAGTCTGTTTTTGCGATATTGGGTGATTTGGAAGGAAAGTCCTGGCTGGACTTGTTTTCTGGAAGTGGAACCATAGCAATTGAGGCTGTATCCCGAGGCTCAAAATCTGTTCAACTGTGCGAAAAGGATAAAATCAAGGTAAAGCAGGTTCTCGAAAATGTCAGTATTACTGAAAAAGAGCTTGGGGTCAAAATCGGCTGTCATTTTATGGCCGTTGAGCTTTTCTTAAAGAGATGCAAAGACAAGTTTGATTATATTTTTCTTGATCCCCCCTTCCCTTACAAGTACAGGCTTGATTTGCTGAATATTATTGAGAAAAGGGACTTGCTGAATGACGGTGGTTTTGTGATGATTCATTATCCTGAAGAGGATGCTCTCCCTGAGCAAATCGGAAAACTTTCTCTAAAAGACAAGCGTATTTACGGACGCTCCATCGTAAATTTTTACGGACTTTGATTTTACTGAAAATGTTGTTTTCATTTGACAAAACACTTTTTTCAGTAAAAATTTCAATATTATTTTTTAAATCCCTTGACTTTTGCCATAAATATGATAGCATTAACTTATGTAATTATTTTCGATTAGGTAAAAAAGTTGGATCAAAATAAGTTAAAAAGTACTTTGTCTGCTCATTGTCTGCCGGATGGATTTATTAAAGTCACCGACAAACCTATTCAGGCTCTTACCTCTGAGCAAAAAGCAGTTCTTAATCGTAAGGGAAATGTGCTCTTTAATGAAGGCAAGTATGATGCTGCCTGCCGAATTTTTGTTACAACTGGTTACTCGGACGGTCTTGTCCGCATCGGAGACCTTTACATGAAGCAAAATCGTTCTCTAACAGCCCTTAAGTATTACCTTTTGGCAAAAAACAAGGCCAAGTCAGAGGCGATTTACGAAAAAATAGCTTCGATTATTTCGATATTGCTAAAATAAGTATTTAAAAATGTGAGGATTGATTATGAGCGATGAGTTATTAAAAGAGGTTGATTCCCCTCTCACAATGGCGGATATCCCGGAGGATTTTTCGTCAATTGTTCCCGAAGGCGAAAAAGTTCCAAGCGAGATTTCTGAATTCTCCAAGCAGGGCTATCAGCTCTTAAAGGAGGACAGAATTGAAGAGGCAAAGGAGGCTTTCAATAAAATCCTCCAAATTGAAGAGAACAATAACTATGCGCTCGTGGGGCTTGGAGATTGCGAGCGAAAGCAGGGACACTTTAGGGAAGCCGAGTCTTTCTATCAGTCTTGCCTGGACTATCATCCCACAAATAATTATGCACTTTTTGGTCTTGCTGATTGCTATAAGGCCATGAATCAGTATCATAAGGCTATAGCTATTTGGGAGCAGTACCTTGTCCATGATGACAGAAATATTACCGTTCTTACCCGGGTCGCCGATGCTTACCGAAAAATAAGGGATTTCAAAAAGTCTAAGGATTTGTACCTCTCTGTTCTTGACATGGAGGAAAACAACTCTTATGCACTCATCGGATTGGGACATCTTCATTATGATTTTAAGGAATATCGAGATGCCCTCTACTACTGGACAAAAATGCTGGACAAGAATGACTCGCTCGTTGATATCCGTGTTCTGACTTCTATTGGCAACTGTCACAGAAAACTCAAGACTTTTGACAAAGGCGTTGTTTATTTTGAGAGGGCACTGCAGAGGGAGCCGAATAATTTCTATGCCCTTTTTGGATTGGCTGATTGCTATCGCGGAATGAATCAGCAGTTCCGTTCCATCGAATACTGGAATAAAATCCTTGAGCTTGATCCTGACAATAAGGTTATCCTTACCCGTGCAGGCGATGCCTATCGCAACACTGGAGACTACAGGACTGCCGCTGAGTATTACAACAAGGCTATGGACATTGAGTTTGATGTTTATGCTGCCCTGGGACTTGCCCTTATTTGCAAGGGAGAAGGTCGCTATGAGGAAGCCGCAGAGCGCCTGCAGGGCTTGATAAAAGGCGATCCCAAAAACTTCCGTTTCTACATTGATCTTGCTGACTGCTATGTAAAATTGGGACAGAAGGCAAAAGCAATCGAAACTTTAAGAAATGTTTCTCGTTATGGAGTGCGTTCTCCTGCCATTGCCGACATGCTTTATCGTCTTGAGCGAGATGCTTAATGAGTGAGAAAATTGTCTTATCGGGCCTGCTTCCTGCAGAGATTTGCGAGTCTCTTTCTTTAAAGCAGTCTTTCCGTGGCAAGCAGATTTTTCAGTGGATTGGAAAAGGCGTCGAGTCTTTTGATGAGATGACGAACCTTTCCCTTGATTTACGGAATAAGCTGAAAGAAAAAGCCCTGCTCCGTTCTACTACTGTCTCAAAGGTGCTCGAAGATCCAGACGGAACGATTAAACTTCAGGTTACGCTTTCCGATGGCCTTGCCGTTGAGACTGTCCTTCTTACAGACCGTGAGGACAGAAAGACAGCCTGCGTTTCCTGCCAGGTCGGCTGTGCCATGAACTGTGCCTTTTGCCAGACCGGGCATTTGGGGCTGGCCCGAAGCCTTACAGCCGGAGAAATCGTAGAGCAGTTCCTTGCCCTTGAAAAACACGCCGGTACTTTGGACAACATTGTTTTTATGGGCATGGGCGAGCCTATGATGAACCTTGACAATGTTCGTAAGGCAATCGCAATCCTTACCAATAAGGAAGGCCGGGCCCTTTCTGGCCGCCGAATTACCCTTTCGACTTCAGGCGTAATCAAGGGAATTTATGATCTTGCTGACAACGGGCCGGCGATTCGACTGGCTGTCTCCCTTACTACGGCTGACGAAGCCCTTCGTGAAAAGCTTATGCCAATTTGCCGCACAAATCCTCTTGCTGAGCTTCGTAAGGCAATCGATTATTTTGCGAAAAAGACCGGTAAGCGTGTTACTCTTGAGGCTGCCATGCTTCACGACACGAACACCAGCATTGACAGCGCCACCAATATGATAAACTTTGCCAGGGGGCTTGATGTTCATGTGAACCTCATTCCGTGGAATCCTGTTGAGGGGCTGGAATTCAGTGAGCCAAGTGCAAAAGAATGTAAGAATTTTGTCTATCATTTGGAAAAGGCCGGAATCAATGTTACATTGAGAACCCGACGGGGCCGGGAAATTGGCGGAGCCTGTGGTCAGCTGGGAAAAACTCTTGCGGAAAGTCAGGGAAACGGCAAAAAACTTGCAAGGGAGGCTGCGCCAGGATTGTAGAGGCGGCGAAGCCGTTCATGAGCGACCATTTAGGGAGCCATGAATGGAGCGAAAGCGGAACCTCGGAAAGCCTGTTGGAAGAAAATGTGCGCTATAAAATATTTCTGTTGAATTTTTCTCGCATAAGGGTTATAATAACTCATCAATCTAATTGGAGATTTCCTTAAATGCAGAAGAAAATTTATGTTGACGGCATGTTCGACCCGGATGCTGCTTCCAAAGTCGATGCTGCCGTAAAAGCTGTAGCTGGTGTAACGGCTTGCACTGCAAATCCTGATAAATCACAGGTTCTTGTAGATTTTGATGAAGGCGTTGGCGGTATCGAAGATGCCATTAATGCTGCTATCTCATCTACTGGAATTGCGGTTTTAGGATAAGCAGATGCGAATAACGGTTCTTGACGGGCACGGGCTTAATCCTGGAGATATGTCCTGGGATGGTATCAAAGCCTTCGCGGATGAATTTACAGTTTATGACCGTTCTCCTCAAGAACTCGTTGCCGAAAGAATCGGAAACAGTGATATAATTCTTCTGAATAAAGTACATATCACAAAAGAGATTGTAGAAAGTTGCCCAAATCTCCGTTATATCGGTGTTTTGGCGACAGGCTACAATGTCGTGGATTTAGATGCCTGCAGACAAAAGGGCATTATTGTTACGAATATTCCTTCATACAGTACAAACGCTGTCGCCCAGCATGTCTTTGCTTTTATCCTTCATTTTACAAATCTTGTAGCTTCACATTCATCTTCTGTGCACGATGGAAAATGGATTTCCAATCCTGATTTTTGTTACTGGCTTTCTCCACTTACGGAATTAAACGGAAAAACGCTCGGAATCTATGGATTCGGTCATATTGGTCAGCGTGTTGCCGAGATTGCTCTTTCTTTTGGCATGAAGGTTATAGTTCACGCACATTCAGAATCATCTTTTAAGAAGGCCCTCGAATCAATGGAGCTTTCTCCAGCTAAAAAAGCCTGTCTTTCTTCTGTTTCTGTCGAGGATTTATTCAGTCAGGCTGATTTTCTTTCGCTTCATGCTCCCCTCACCCATGATACTGAAAACCTTGTTAACGATAAAACTCTCTCTCTTATGAAAAAATCGGCTATTCTCATTAACACTGCCCGGGGTGGACTTGTTTGCGAGAAAAATGTCCGAGAGTCTCTGGATAATGGCTCAATCGCAGGTTATGCCGCTGATGTCCTTTTGGAAGAGCCTATGAGCAAAAATTGTCCGCTTTATAAGGCTCCGAACTGCCTGATTACACCCCATCTGGCTTGGGCACCGCTTGAAACCCGCCTTCGTTTGCTTGGAATTGCAATCGACAATATAAAGGCTTTTATTGATGGAAAGCCAGTTAATGTAGTGAATTAAAAGTGCCGGGCTAAACGGCATGACATTTATAAAGAGGTATAAAAATGGGAAAAACTATCGCCCAAAAAATTTTTGAGTCACATCTTGTGGACACACCTTTCGACGGAACTTATGTTCTTAAACTTGATCGTGTTTTCTGTCACGAAATCACGACACCTGTCGCAATCAACGATTTGGTTGAACGCGGTAAGGACAGGGTTTTTGACCCGACAAAAATCAAGGCCGTAATCGACCATGTAACTCCTTCAAAAGACAGCAAGACCGCAACTCAGTCAAAGATTTTGCGTGACTGGGCCCGCCGCAATAATATCAAGGACTTCTTCGACATCGGCGCGAACGGTGTCTGCCATGCGATTTTCCCGGAGAAAGGCTTTGTTCGTCCAGGCTACACTGTAATTATGGGTGACAGCCACACCTGTACCCACGGTGCCTTCGGTGCTTTCGCTGCTGGTGTCGGAACAACTGACCTTGAGGTTGGAATCCTTAAGGGCGTATGCTCTTTCCGTGAGCCAAAATCAATCAAATTCGTATTGAACGGCAAATTGAAGGAAGGTGTTTATGCAAAGGACGTTATCCTTCACCTTATCGGAAAAATCGGTGTTAACGGCGCAACAAACTGCGTAATCGAATTTACAGGCCCAATCGTTGATAACATGGATATGGAAGAGCGAATGACTCTCTGTAACATGGCAATCGAGGCCGGCGGCACAAGCGGAATCTGTTTCCCGGATGCAAAAACTGTGGATTATCTCTGGGAATTCATCAAAGACGAATACAAGTCAAAGGAAGATGCAATCGCTGATTACGCAAAATGGCGTGACGATGATGATGCTGTTTACGAAAAAGTCATCACAGAGGATTTGTCAAATCTGGAGCCAGTTTGCACTATCAACTATAAGCCTGATCAGATTAAGAAAATCTCTGAGATGAAAGGCACAAAGGTTGATCAGGTTTACATCGGTTCATGCACTAACGGCCGAATCTCTGACCTTCGCATCGCCGCAAAAGTCCTCAAAGGACACAAACTTGCAGACGGTGTTCGTGGTATCGTTTCACCTGCCACACCAAAAATCTACAAGATGGCTGTGGATGAGGGAATCATCGACATCTTCCTTGATGCAGGATTCTGCGTAACTAACCCGACTTGCGGTGCTTGTCTTGGTATGTCAAACGGCGTTCTTGCTGAGGGCGAGGTCTGTGCTTCAACAACAAACCGCAACTTCAACGGCCGAATGGGTAAAGGCGGCATGGTTCATTTGATGAGCCCTGCATCGGCTGCTGCAACTGCAATCACAGGAACTATCGCAAATTCAGAACTTTACAAAGGCTAATTAAGCCGTTTTATTATAGAAGCTTAAAAGGAGAAAACTATGAAAGCTTTTGGTGGAGATGTACTCTTCTTGGATCGCTCAGATATTAA
>DGTW01000122.1 GCA_002393835.1 Treponema sp. UBA4326 | reverse complement strand
AATGGTTGAGCGCCAGATTAAGCAGCTCCACGACGCCGGAATCAAGGAAATTGTCCTCGTTGTAGGCTATCTCAAAGAACGCTACTATGAGATGGCAAAAAAATACCCTGAGCTTATCGTAATCGACAACACAGAATGGGAAGAAAAAAACAATATGTCTTCCCTCTATGCCGCAAAAGACTACATCAAAGCAAGTTACATCTGCTGCTCTGACAACTGGTTCGCCCACAATGTTTACCGTGACTATGTTTATGACTCATACTACGGCTGCTTGTACAGCGACGAGTTCTGCAACGAGTATTGTGTTAAAGGCCTCGACGACCGGGGATACATGACTGAAGTCAAAAAAGGCGGAGAGAAAGCCTGGTACACAATCGGTGAGGCATTCTTCTCAAAATCATTCTCAGAAAAATTCGTTGATTTGATGGTCAAGGAATACTACGACCCTGAAATGAAATACATGCTCTGGGATGACTTCCAGATTAAGCACATCACCGAGCTTTTAATGAAAATCAAACGCTACGATGACTCTGAGTGCAAGGAATTCGACACAACAGACGACATTCTTCAGTTCTACCCTAATTTCAAGGAATTCATCGAGCAGTTCTTCCAGGAAGACGAGCTCATCAATTCAACACAGCGAATCAGCTATCTTTCAAACTACGGTGAGACAAAGCAGTATTCTGTAGTCGCAACCGAGCAGCTCACAGGCCGAATGCATGTAAACGAGAATCTCTTCGGACCAAGCCCAAAATGTCTTGAAGTTCTTCACAACGCAACAATGGAAGACCTGTATCTTTACGACCTCACCCGTGAGGATGATCTGGCAGTGGAGGTTTCAAAGGCCACTGACATTCCTACAGAGTCTATTTTCATCCACTCAGGCTCATCTGATGTAATCAAGACAATCATGACTATCGTTCTCAACAAGGACGACATTGTTCTTATTTCTTCTCCAGCTTGGAATTACTACAAATCAGTCTGTGAGCTCCGCCACGCAAAGGCCGCTTACTACAATGTAGTTCCGGGAAAAGACTCATACGAGTTCGACATGAAGAGCCTTATGTCAGAGGCAAAAAAGACAAAGCCGAGAATCATCGTAATCACAACACCTCACAATCCGACTGGTGCCGTAATCAGCCGAAACGATTTGGAGAAGGTCATCAAAGAAAACCCAACTTCTCTGGTCATCGTGGACGAGGCATACCTCGGTCTCTCAACAGTCACTTACGATGCTAAATATTTGCTCAACTCATACAACAATGTAGTCTTCTGCCGAACATTCTCAAAACTCTATGGCTTGGCCGGTATTCGAATGGGCTACGGCTTGTGTACTCCAATGGCAAAGCAGGTTTTCAAGCTTGACTTGAACCCCTTCCGTGTCTCAAACATTGGCCGAAAAGTCTGTATCGCAGCCCTCCGGGACAAAACATATTACAACAACCTTACGAAGACAATCATCAAGCTCAAGGACGATTTCATTTCTGAGATTAACAAAATCAAGGGAATCAAGGCTTATAAGTCTGCCGCAAACTTCATTTTCATCCGCTTCAACGAAAACCTGGGTGAAAACGACAAAGAAATCGATGTTCAGGCTCTCAAGGACTACCTTTCAGAGAACGGCTATCTCACCCGCCTCTGGACAGAAGGAAGTCATCTTTCAATGCGAATCACTGTCGCCCCACAGAAAGACATGGACAAGGTTCTCGGTCTCATTAAGGAATTCGTTGCAAAATGATGATTTTACCGCTTTATATCGACCCGGGCACGGGCTCAATGCTCTTTTCGATTCTGATTGGAGCCGTAACAACGCTTTTTTTCCTTTCTCGGGCTTTGTTCATCAAACTCAAGGTGATTTTGAGCGGTGGAAAGGCAGCGACTCAGGACAAATCATATAAAAAATATGTGATTTACTGTGAAGACAAACGATATTATACGGTTTTTCTTCCTGTGGCAGAAGAATTTGAAAAAAGAGGAATCGAACTCACCTACTTTACAGGTACAAAAGACGACCCTATTTTTGACCGCCACTTTGAGTATGTGAAGCCAGAGTGCATTGGAACAGGAAATGTCGCTTATGCAAAGCTCAACATGCTTTCAGCGGGAATCGTTCTTATGACTACACCTGGATTACAGGTCTATCAGCTTAAACGAAGCAAGAATGTAAAGCATTACAGCCATATTTTCCACTCTTGCACCGACTCAACGATGTACCGCTTGTTCGGTCTTGACTACTTCGACTCAGTTTTGATGACCGGCGACTATCAGGCTGACGACATCCGTCTGCTTGAAAAACAGCGTGAGCTTCCAGCAAAGGAACTTGTAACAGTAGGCTGTACTTATCTTGATGTCCTCAAAGAAAAAATGGCAGCAATTCCTGCCGAAGAAAATCATGAATTCACGGTACTTGTCTCTCCTTCATGGGGAAAAAGCGCCCTCCTCGGCCTATATGGCGAAAAACTTCTTGATCCGCTTGTTGCAAGCGGCATGAAAGTAATTATTCGTCCGCATCCCCAGAGCCGAATCTCCGAAAAAGAAATGCTCGACCGCCTGCATGAGCGCTACAAGGATGCGAAAAACCTTTCCTGGGATAACGAGAGGGACAACATCTACTCTCTTAAAAAGGCTGACATCATGATTTCAGACTTCTCTGGAATCGTCTACGATTATACTTTCTTGTGCGACAAGCCTGTAATGTACGCAAATGCCGAAATGGACACAATGCCTTATGACATTTACGACACAGGACATGAACCATGGGCAGTCACGACTTTGCAGGAGATAGGAATTCCAATAAAAGAAGAAGATTTTCCTAACATTGCAGAAGTCATAAAAAACGCATCGGATAGTCCTGAACTCGCCGCAAAAAGAGCCCACTACAAGGCTGAAGCCTGGCAGCACATCGGTGAAGCTGGCATTCGCACTGCTGATTACATGATTTCCACAATGGAAAAGATTGAGGAAAAACAGAACTAAAAACAAAAAAACAATCGCAATTTTATAAAACTTGTGTATAATATTATTATAGGAGTAAGGCGTTATGAAAAGAGTTGCGATTGTGCATGACTGGCTTGTCAATTATGGCGGTGCTGAACGGGTCGTCGAAGAACTTCTCAAAATTTACCCGGAAGCCGATATTTTCACTCTGGTCTATGACGAAAAAAAAATGGGTAAAATTTTCCCAAAAGAGAAAGTCCATACATCATTTTTGCAGAAATGGCCTTTTTCAACGAAACTTTACACCAAATTTCTTTCATTCATGCCAAAGGCCTTCGAATCCTTTGATTTGTCCAACTATAAGCTCGTTATCTGCTCATCATCATGCTGTGCAAAGGGTGTAATCACTCCCCCTCTCGTTCCCCATGTGGCATATATTCACACTCCAATGCGCTACGCCTGGGACAAATATTTTGAATACAAAAAAAGCAGCGGACGGCTCACCCGACACTTCATGGAAAAATGGATGGGAAAGATTCGTCTTTGGGATTATGTCTCAAGCCAGCGAGTCGATACTCTCATAGCAAATTCAAACTACATCTCACGCAGAATCAAAAAATACTGGAACCGTGAATCTACTGTCGTATATCCGCCTGTAAATGTAAAATCGATGCAGCCGAACGGAAAGCCTGCCGAAGACTTTTTTGTCGTATTCAGCCGATTTGTTCCTTACAAGCGAATTGACCTCGCCATTCAGGCTTGCGGTAACCTCAAAAAGAACCTTGTCGTTATTGGCTCAGGCTCCCAGGAAAAAGAACTGAAGAAGCTCGCTTCTCAATATAAAGACTCAAAAATCACCTTCACAGGGCGCATAAGCGATGAGGCTGTCCGTGACTATCTTCAGCGTTGCCGTGCCCTCATTTTCTGTGCCGAGGAAGATTTTGGAATCATTCCAGTTGAAGCTCAGGCCTGCGGCCGGCCGGTAATTGCATTCGGTAAAGGCGGAGTCCTAGAAACAGTTGTCAACGGAAAGACAGGCACTTTTTTTGCCCACGCAACTCCTGATTCCGTTGAGCGAGCCATCCACCGCTTTGAGGAGCTTGAGTCACAGGGAGCCTTTGATGCCACATTCATATCCCAGCACGCACACAACTTCTCACAGGAACGTTTCTCTCGGGAGATAAAAGACGCCATCGATGACACCCTCATCAAACTGGACGAGGAAACCAGCAAAAAATGATGAGAATCGCCATTGATTGCCGGATGATTGGCTCAGGAGGAATTGGATCTTTCATTTCTGAGCTTATTCCATATTTTCTCACTGGAAACGAATGCCTTTTGTTAGGCAGCCATGAGCAGTGTGCTTCTTTTTTAAATCTTCCAAATGTTGAATTTTGTTTTTGCAACATTCCTCCATTTTCATTAAAGGAAGTTTTTTTATTTCCTCAGGATATTCTTGAACGCATTAATAACTACGATTATTATTTTACCCCTTATTGTAACATTCCTGGCGGAATAAATATTCCAATATTTACGACAATACATGATGTCGTTTTTCTAGATTTAAAGGAATTAACATGTTTTGCAGGCCGTTTTATCAGAAAGATGTTCTATAAAAGAGCCATTAATTACTCTGATGCGATTTTTACTGTATCTAAATTTTCTAAAGAAAGAATTCAATATCATCTTCATCCAAAAAAGCAAATTGTTATTGTTTACAATTCTGCTCCATCATATCTAAAAAGACCATTTGAAGACGGTCTTCCACCAAAAAAAGACCAAATACTTTTTGTA
>DGTW01000290.1 GCA_002393835.1 Treponema sp. UBA4326 | reverse complement strand
CGGTCTCCTAAATGGTTTGAGGATTTAGGAAAAGATGATTACGCAACTTTCAGAAAAGAGTTTGGAATTGATAAATCTTACAAGGTTCTGCATTTTGATGCCAAAGGTAAAACCGAGGATTCTGCAAAAGTAGCTTCTCGCTTGGACGCAACTGCCAGAATCGCAGAATCGGTAAAAGCAGATGTTTTGTCAAAAGCAGAAAATACTTTGGATAATAAAACAATATCAGCTTTGAGAAAAGTCGATGCTGATGTTACGGTAAACGGTCTTGAACTTATAACCCAATTTTGGCAGGCAACTGTTACCTATAATCCCGAAACTGATTCTAAAACAAAAGAATACCGCTGCTGGTCATTTTATAAAATTCCAGAGAAAAATTGGAAGGAAGCACAAGTTGGTTATGCAAAGAAAATTTTGAATACAGTTTCCGATCCTGCTGTACAAAGTGCAATAACGGGAATAGTTTCAAATTTGGAATCTGTAACCCGCTAACTTTTTAGTACTGCATAAATTATGAAAAAGTTTTCAATTCTGGTCATTTTGGCAGCGAGTTTTCTCTATTTCGGTTGTGGTTCTACCAGCCAGAATCAGAAAGTACTTTCCACAACGGAAAACATCGCTCCAAAATGGATTACAGACCAAGGTCGCTTAGAGATTTTCCCTTCTTCATCGTATGTTTCTCAACTTGCGTATGGAAGTTCGGCACAGGAGAGCAAGGAAAAGGCAAGCGCAAGCATATCCGAATATATAAAGGCCTCGGTGACTTCATCTAAATCTGCAAGTTATTTTTACAAAGACTCTGGGGACAGTTTTACAGAAAACAGAAAGTTACAGCAGGATATTCAAATTTCTACATCCAATAACTTGTATAAAATTGAATACACAAATCCCTACTTTTACGCAGATTTAGGTCAATATGCGTGTGTGGCTTACATAAACAGGGAGCAGGCTTTTAATTTTGTCCGCCCGAAACTGGAAATCGCAAGAAATCAATTCCCGAAAGCCTATCACGAAGCCTTAGAAAAAGATTCTTTGCTCGACAAAATCATCGGAATAAAACATGCTCAAAGCGTGCTGCCTGATTTTTACGAAGTGTATGATTTTGCCCGCGCGATATTGCCACAAAAAGCCAAGCCGTATGAAGAAACAGATGCTCTTGCAAGCGAATCCGTGTTAAAAATGAAGGAAATCAGTTCTAAAGTCCTCATAAAAATTGAGGGCGTAGGCGACACGGATTTGTCAGAAAAATCGGGCGTAATCGCAGAACTGGCAAAACAATGCACGAAAATGGGATTTGTCGTCAGTAACTCGCTCAAGACGAACTGCCTTGCGTTGGTGGAAGTGAAAGCTGAGATAACTGAAACGGGGGAGACCTTTGAGACCTATCCCGAAATCTATATCAGAATACTGGAAAAAGGGGCAGAAAAAATTTCCTACGCAAAAAAATTGAAAAAAGTTGCTGGCTTTGACAAAAATACCGTCATTAGGCGGACGAACCTTGCATTGAGGGAAGAAGTTAGCAGTTCTTTTGTGAATGAATGTTTCTAAAAAAAGATGAGGAATGTATATGAAAAAGATTTTATCAATTTTCTTACTACAGTTTTTTGTTCTAGGTTTGGTTTTTGCTGCAAAAATCAATTCCAAGCAGGGCTATGCGGAATTGGCATGGGGTTCTACCGTAGCAGAGGCGGAGGATAAGGGGTATAAACTGAATCTCAGAACTACTCCGACTAATTTGTATTCGGAAACTGTCGATGTATACAATGTAACTGTCAAAGACAAAGTTGTTTCTACACTTCAATTTCATTATTATAACGGAAAACTGTTTTTTGTATCAGAAACTCTGACTATTACTGATTTTACCCCACAAGAACTGGAACGCCGTTATGGAAATTTCAGCAGACTGGGAATCTATCTAGCTGGCAAGCAATATACTGATGCCGTGCGAGAAAGTGACGGTTCTGTTTCAAGTCTGTCGATTATTATCCAAACAAATTCCAGCGGAAAAGTTGCCGTACAAATGTATGACTGGAACGTATACAGCCGCATTTCTTTTGCGGGGCAAAAATTGGCAAAAAGTAAGAATTCAAAGACACGGAAAATGTCAATCGTAGCCCAACAACTGGAACAAGTGGCAGATGATATGGCAAATACACTGGTTCAAGAAAAGGGAGGCAAGGAAAAGCCAAGTCTTGGATTTGTGGCTCTTGCTACCGATTACAAAAACACATTGATTGACAATTATGTTACCGACGCTTTGACAGAAGCAATGCTGTATACTGGCAAGATTAAGATTATTGAACGGGCAAATTTGGAAGTAATTCTGGCAGAACAAAAGTTTCAGGCTACCGGCTATGTAAATCAGAGCACGGCTAAGAAAATCGGTATGATTGCGGGGGTCGATTTTGTCTGCTTTGGCGAATTGAAAGACATAGGAAACAGCATTACCGTAAGAGCGCGTATCGTCGATGTAGAAACTGGTGAGCTTTGTGCAATTTCCAGTCCGACGATAGCAAAAGACGAATATCTGAAAAAACAGCCTCAGAGTGCAGTAGGAGCTGCAAAAGCACTTTCGTTACAAAAAACAAGCGGAAGTGCAACAAATGTAAAAACTACCTCGACAATACCGACAGAAAATAAAACGAGTTCTTCCAGTGTAAACAACGCATGGAAAGTTATAAAATACAGAAATGATTTTGACGGATATACTAAGTATATATTTAGGGTATTTTCAGTTGATGAAAAATTTGTATTTATAAGTTATAAGAAATGTGATGTGGCTGCGAATTCAAGAGTTATTGCAGGCATCGGAGGATGGGTTTGGGACTACTTTGATGTAAAATCTAAAGAAGGGACTGTTAAAAAATATTTTAAGGATACATGGAAAGAATATTTAGATTCATCTCAGAGACAAGGATTTGAATTTGCATGGAATCATAGCGAAGGTTCTCGTTTTTTGGTTGAAAGATTTAAAAATAATGAATTTGTTACTCTTCGCCGTCATTATGACAATGTGATCCGTAAATTCTATACAGCAGGTTTGGTAGACAAAATGGCAGAATACGGTATCACTTGGAAAGAAATTGATGCTGCCCTTGCAAGTGAAGAGTTCTAATTGGAGGTAACAATATGAAAAAATCTTTTTTAGTATCATTTGGTCTGTTTCTTTTAACGCTGTTGACGAGTTGCACCTCATCCATGATAAACGCTGTGATGGGACCGCAGACTGGATATAAGAAATACGGCAATTATACATGGGGAACAAGCCCTGACGCTATAAGAAAAGAAAAAGGCTGGCAGTTGACAAGACTCCGTAGCAGTAGCGATGTATATTTC
The DNA here is from genome assembly GCA_002393835.1 of Treponema sp. UBA4326. Taxonomy (GTDB): domain Bacteria; phylum Spirochaetota; class Spirochaetia; order Treponematales; family Treponemataceae; genus Treponema_D. The sequence goes on along the minus strand of DGTW01000290.1, from coordinate 3,851 downwards.
ATTGGAATGTACACCAAAGGTTGGGGCGCAAATAATTATTACGAGGAGTATGAACCGCACGGTCCGAGTAAACCATATATTGAAAAAACATTGTTGTATTTTACTGATAACCGCTTGTACGCTGTTGAGGATGAATTTAAAGAAACTCCGTCAGTAAGTGTGCTTCACAGGCAATACGGTGAGTTTTCAGAAAAGAATATCGTAACATCACAGCAGAAAAAAGACGGCATAGAAAAGGTCTACAGAAGTCAGCCCTATTTTGATGATGAGAATCTGTATGCATTGGAAATTCAGATTTATAGCGATGGAAAGACAGTCGTAAATCGTCGTGAGCCATTCCTCGCAAAATCCCGGCTGGAAAAATCTCCGCTGAACAACTGGGTTTGTTACTCTGCTTTGGATTCTCATTTCTCTGCAACAAGTAAAAGCATCGAAAAAAGAATTGATTTTACTTTCTTAAATCAGAATAAGGACGGCAAATATCTATTCATTGGTTACTCGAAAGGACTAGAGCAAGCTAATATTTCCTATGTGCGCGCAGGTGTTTGCTGGGGTGATAATGCATCCGGTGTTTATGATATAAAAGGAAACTCGGATACCATATCAAAAAAGTATTCTTCTGAAAAATGGAATTGCCGTTACAACGGTAAGGACTACTCTTATACAAATAATGCGGGAGAAAGTGCAAGAGAAATCGTTAAATTGTTTTTGGAAAGCGAAAAAGTCATGGTTCGACATGATAATAGTATTTCGGAATTTGTTTCTAGCGGAAATCAATTGCAAGCAAAAATGGCGGAGTACGGCATTACTTGGGAAGAAATTGATGCCGCTTTGTCAAACGAAGAGTTTTAATAAGGAGAAAATGAAATGAAAAAATTGCTGTTGGTATTTATGTGTGTTTTTTTTGCTTTTGGTTTTGCGAGTGCGCAAGAGAATGAAGATTCCCAGGATTCGTTTTTGGACTCATTAGGCAATGATGATTTTTGGGGCGAATTGCAGGAATCTAATGAGATAATTGAAGACGAAAACGAGAGCATCGCACAGGAAAAAGAAGCGGAAAGACAAAAGCAAGAAAGAATAAAAGCTAAAAAAAGACAGAACAAAGCTGTGACCGCTTTTGCTTTAGGCGCAAACGCACCTTTTAACCTCACCACCGATTCTGACAAAACATTGAATAAGCTCTCTTTCCCTGTAGGTGTGTCGGCACACCTCGTAGGCTGCTGGACTTATGTGAGTGCTAAAGGCAATATCAGTTGGGATTTCGTTAAATATGCGGAAAAAACATCAGTACTTTTTGGAGGTACTATTTCTTTAGGACTTAGCCCGATACATAACGATTATTGGTTCATAGGATTATACGGCACAATTGGATTCGATAAAATCGAGAATTATCGTTATTACTCTTATGGAGCGAGCGGAACGGTGTTTTTTAATTTTTCAGAAAGATTTGGTCTGTTTGTGAATTGTGACGTAACATGCAGAACTAATGAAAATTATGAGGGTGACGAAAAAGTCGCTCCGTATGAGCCTCTTTTCCTTAGCACTTGGAGAGTATGTCCTTCAATTGGCATCTCCTATAGTTTTATGAGAGGTTAAAAAGGGGAAAATCAAAAAAGCAAACATGAAAACATCAGATAATTCTCTATTTTCGGCAGTCGAAAAATTCCTAAATTTTGACCTCGGCGAAATGGGCGGCGGGAAGCAGCTAATCATAGACTATCGCACCATCAGCTCTTATGTAAGTTTAGAGGGAATCACTGAAATCGCCAAACTTTTTACCTGGTATGTTCCCCAAAAAGAGCGAGCATAAAATCCGCTACGAAGAAGAAAACTGAATTCTAAGAAGGAGCACTTATATGCGAAAATTTATAAAGCGATTGTTGTTGCTTGGCATCGCTCTATATGTTGCGGTTCATTTTTTCAATTTTGATGTTGGCGGGGTGGTTAGTGCGGTAAAAACAGTGGCTTTTGATGTGGCAGAAAAAATAATTCCCGGAAGCCGTGCCCAGTTTGAGGACATTGACTCACATATAAATGCAAAAATCGTAAAGAGCGGTGTTGCAAAGAACCTCACGAATGCGGCAAAAGTCGCTATGGAGAACGCATCCCGCTTTTTGAACAAAACTTGGGCTGAAATCAGGCGTTTTGCTGCCCGCTACGGAATCAACCTTGATTTTAATTTCAGTCGCTTGAGGCGGGGTGGCGGGGCTGTTCCCTATTCTTTTGACTATGCGAATATCGACATGACAAAGGCCTCTGCGCTTCGGCAAAAACTCATTGACTACAGCATGACGCTTCGCGGTATTCCTTATGTGCTTGGCGGTGAATCACCTGAGCGTGGATTAGATTGCTCTGCCTTTGTACGATATGCGGCAAAAAACGGCATTCAGGTGCAGCTTCCGCGCACGGCACACGAGCAGTATGCCGCCATTGAGCGCATTTCCGCAAGCGAGCGCGAGCCGGGTGATTTGGTCTTTTTTCGCAGGTTCGGCAAAATCGACCATGTTGGAATCTATCTTGGTAAATACGAAGGCTCAGGCTCTTTGCATGGCAGGGAAATCTTTATCAACTCCGCAAGCAAAGGCCCAAGGACAGGCGTTGTCGTGAGCGCACTCGACGAACCGTACTGGCGCAGGCATTACAGTTCCAGCGGAAGATTTTTACCCTCTCATAAAGATGTTGCGGCATCGCAGACAGAACCTTTATAATAGCAATCATTATGGTACATTACATTTTTTATTAAGAAGAAGGGGGATAAAAATGACAAGAGAAGAAATATTTTCAGAATTGAATCTTTCGGAAGATTATGTTATTCATGCATGTTATGATACAGAGCAAATAATCTTTGTTTCTATAATGAAGAAAAACGCTGTTTCTCAAATTCCAAGTTAGAACAAAGTCATATCCTATGCGAAATGGAAGCAACATGAAAATAAGAACTGGTTTCACCCAGATTTTTATACAGATATGGAAGTATTTGAAGCAATTCATGAAGCCGAGAATATTTCAGAATTATTAAACAGAAAAGACACTTTGCTTTCAAAATCTGATAAAAAAGATGATGGATATGATTTCGATGCTTTTAAAAGAGAATTAGCAAATGCCATAGGCTTTAACTGTGATAATTTTAAGGAGATTTGCTGTGTTACTGATGAATATAGACAAAATAAGATCTATCTCACTGTTGATAATGAAAGCAAATGGGAATTGCAATGGAATACTATAGCCTATCAAGAAAGTTATCAGCTTCATTTGCTTTGCAAACATTTTGCGATAGATGCTGTTGTCGGTACTCTTCATAAGGGGAAAGATTATTTTAAAAAGATAGCCTTTTTATGCCTTAGTAAAAACGCCATAGTTATTGATGTAAAAGAAATTCCATTTGACAGGGCATGGAAAATCCTAATAGATGCTGATATAGATCCAGATTGGTAATTTCCCTATAAGAAACTGCGTCATGTCGAATTTTTCTCCCCAAACCCACTACAACTTCCCTTTGAAATTTGCTAGAATATAAAGGAAAAATATTCCCCACTCTCTATACAGAACAAATCTGTGTTCATCTGTGTAATCTGTGGTTATTTTTGAGGATTGTATGGCTATCGATAAATACGAAATTGTAATCGGCTGTGAGATTCACACCCAGCTTTTGACTAAAACTAAGGCTTTTTGTGCCTGTGAAAACCGTTATGGCGGAATGCCAAATACACGAGTCTGCCCGGTTTGTTTAGGACTTCCTGGTGCTATGCCCCGTATTTCTAAGGGATATGTTGAGCTGGGTGCTGTGGCCGGGCTTGCTTTAAACTGCAATATAGCCCGCTTTACGAAATTTGACCGCAAGCATTATTTTT
>DGTW01000292.1 GCA_002393835.1 Treponema sp. UBA4326 | reverse complement strand
TCTGTAGTCATTCTTTTGAACGGCTCTTTTCCTGTTGAATAACGAATATCCATTTTTATACCTCACTATTGTTGCCGACCTAAACCGGCAAGCTAAATTTTTGTCTCTTTGTTTGAATCTTTTTTTTGCCCAGAATCAGAAGAAAATGCCTCTTTGAGACCTTTTCCGAAAGCCTTTGCGGCAGCACCTATTTCTTTCCCGGCTTCTTTGGCGGCCTTGCCTACTTCTTTGCCAGCCTCGCCAACAGCCTTTCCGGCTTTCTCAAATCCTTCTTTGCTGTTTTCGGCGGCATTTTCAGTCTTTTTGGCTGTTTCTTTGGCAGCGGCCTTTGTTTCTGAAGCTGCTTTTTTGGTCTCGGCAGCCGCACTTTTTGCCGATTTTTCGACTTTCTGCTCCGTGTCAGATTTTCCGTTTGAAAAAACAGGAAGGGATGAAATCATCAGAACTGATGCAAGAATCAAGATTGTCTTTTTCATAAATGCTCCAGAAAAACCCCACATTAAAATATGTTCAGTGATTATAGCACAAAAAAAACAGACATGCTAGATAATAGCGAAAAGCCAGCAGGGCAAAGGCATTATATATTGCATTTGCAGTAAAAATGGCGCGAGGGAGTAAAACGGCTTACGAAAAAACTCTGTTTGTGCTGCCGCGTGAGCGGCGAATGTATATAGTTACAAGCACAAACAGCGTTTAGCAGGCAAGCCTGCGTTTTCGATAAGCCGTTTGCACGACCGGGAGCCATTTTTTAAGCAGAAAGAGTTATAATTCCTTTGCATACCGGCTGATTTTCTGCACCTGCTGCCATCTTGTTTACCTTATTGAAAAAAAGTTCTAAACTTAACATATTATGAAAATTGTCAACGGAAATGAGCTTACTATTGAAGATGTGTGCGATGTCGCCTACAAAAATGAAGAGGTCGCACTTCCACAAGATGAAAAATTCTGGGATACACTAAAAAAATCACGAAAATTCCTTGAAGATTATATTGCCACCGGCGTTCCGACCTATGGCGTTACCACTGATTTCGGCGATTCCTGCCACAATCAGATTAGCGTAGAAAAGGCCGGAGAGTTGCAGAGGGTCATTTGTGCCTACCACGGAATCGGTCTTGGACCAAAATTTGACCATGAAACCGGCCGTGCCGTCGTTCTTGCCCGCCTGAACGGAAATGTTAAAGGCGGCCACTCGGCTATCCGCCCGGAACTTGCAAAAATGATGGTCACTCTTTTGAACAAAGACATCATTCCGGTCATTCCCCAGCTGGGTTCTGTCGGTGCTTCAGGCGACCTCACCCCTCTTTCTTACCTTGCGGCCGTAATTATGGGTCAGAGGGATGTTTACTACAAAGGAAAGATTGTTCCGGCTATCGAAGCTTTCAAGGCAGAAGGAATCGAACCGCTTCCAATCGAGGCAAAGGAAGGCCTTGCTTTGATGAACGGCACTTCCGTAATGACGGCCGTTGCATCCCTGGCCTGGAAAAAGGCTCAGCGGCTTGCAAATATCTCTGATTTTCTCACGGCAGTCACTTCAGAAATCACCCGGGGCAAGGACACGCCTTTCATCACAAAGGTCAGCCAGCTTAAAAATCACCGGGGACAGATGGAGTCTGCGGTCTATGTGCATAACATCATCATCAAGTCAAAGCGGGTCTATGTCTACGAAGATTTCTTGAAGTACAAAATTGATTCCTTAAACGGAAAGGGCTTTTTAAAGCAGCAGAACAAAATTCAGGACAGGTATTCCATCCGCTGCGCTCCTCAGATTACAGGCGTTTACCGGGACACCCTCCGCTTTGCCAGGGAAATGATTACAGAGGAATTGAATTCTGCCAACGACAACCCCCTCGTCGACATTGATGTCGGCCAGCTCTACAACACCGGTAATTTCTATGGCGGACACATTTGTGCGGCCTGCGACTACATGAGAACAGCCCTGGCCAACATCGCCGATTTGAGCGACAAGCAGGCTGAAATTATCATCGACGGAAAATTCAACGGTCTCACAGAAAACCTCATTCCCTACACTCCCGCTGACCACCCCCGAGCAGGCCTTCGCCTTGGCTTTAAGGCCGCTCAAATTACAATCAGTGCGATTCGTGGTGAAGTTGCAACCTACTGCTTCCCGGTTTCACTCACTTCTGCCCCAACTGAAGCCCTCAACCAGGACAAGGTTTCCATGGGAACAATCTCCGCACGCAAATTTGCCGAGCAGATAGAGCTTGTTTTCCTTCAGTTTGCAACGCATTTGTTGGCCGCAATGCAGGCCGTGGATTTGGCCGGTAAGGATGATTTCGCTCCATTCACACAAAAAGTGCATGATGAAGTTCGAAAGATGAGCGCATTCGTTGAAGACGACCGCCCCCTCGATAAGGAAGCGACGGCCGTAGCCCAGTGGCTTAAAAACACGGACTTGTTTGCATAAGCTTAATTTCCTATCCCTGGTGCAGTTAAAAAGCATCGGGGATTTTTTTTTCATAAAATTCCACTTTTTCCACATTTTTCCCTTGATTAGACAAAACTGACATCTTTTTGATTTTACTGACTTTCTGTCAAAAACGGATTGACATAAAAGGCTTGTAAATCTATGATTTGGAAAGTTAATAAAAAAA
>DGTW01000264.1 GCA_002393835.1 Treponema sp. UBA4326 | reverse complement strand
GTTAAGCGGGTAATCGAATGTGCCAACTCAGTGAAGGTTCCGCTTGACCGAAAGCTTCTTCATGTTATTCCCCAACAATACATAATCGACGGAACTGACGGCTTTAAGAATCCTGTTAACAATATAGCTACAAGGCTTGAGGCCGAAGTCCACATTATCACGGCCAGCAAAACTGCCGTACAGAACATAATGACCTGCGTTGAACAGGCTAATTATCAGCTGGATGAGGTCATGCTTAAAACACTGGCTTGTACCGAGGCCGTAATGATTGAGGAAGAGAAAAAACTTGGCTCAGTCCTTATTGATATTGGCGGCGGTACGACGGATGTTATTGTCATCGTGAATGACGCTCCGATTTGCACATGCTCCATTCCTATTGGCGGAAACCTTGTCACAAATGACATAGCCATCGTCAAAGGAATTCCAAACTCAACTGCCGAAAAAATCAAGGTTGAGAGCGGTTGCTGCTGGCCTCCATTGGTTGAGTCTGAGAATGAGGAAGTCCTGATTCCTGGCTTTGGAAGCAGAAGCACTGAACTGACTACAAAAGTTGAGTTGTGTCAGATTATCTATCCTCGCATGGAAGAAATCTTTACTATGGTCAGGGATGAAATTTCCCGCCGACTTTCTTCCATTCAGCTTTCTGGCAGCATTATCCTTACAGGTGGAGGTGCTCAGATTAGTGGTGCGGTGGAAATGGCTCAGAGCGTTTTCGGAACATCTTCTGTGCGCATTGGCTGTCCCCAGTCTCTTGGCGGAATGGAGGACAAATACAGGATTCCCGAATATGCCACTGCTGTAGGCTTAATTCTTGCTCATAAGGATCATGCCCAGCAAGAAAAAAAACATGGCAAAAAAAGGGAGTCAGTTGAGTCGAAGAGAAGCGGCGAAAGTGGCTTTCAGAAGTTCTTGAAGAAATTCTTCTAGAAAGGACTTAATCCTAAATATAAAACATATAACAAAAAATCAGTTGTAGGTGGGAGGACAACATGAGTTTTGAATACGAAGTAGTGAAGACCGAGGGGGCTGAAAATCCTGCCCTCAACATGGCTAACCCGACTAAAATCAAGGTCGTAGGCTGTGGCGGCTGTGGTGGTAATGCCGTAAACTGCATGATTGATAGTGGAATCACTGGCGTTGAATTTATCGCCATGAACACTGATTTGCAGGCACTTACACAGTCAAAGGCTCAGTACAAAATTCAGATAGGCCAGAAACTTTCTGGTGGACTGGGAGCCGGCGGAAAACCTGAGATTGGTGAAGAGGCCGCAAAAGAACAACAGGAACAAATCAAGGAAATCCTCAAAGATTCAGACATGGTATTCATCACGGCTGGAATGGGAGGCGGAACTGGAACTGGTTCTGCTCCAATCGTTGCAAAAATTGCCCGTGAGTTAGGTGCACTTACCGTTGCCGTTGTCACGACTCCGTTCAAATTTGAAGGAAAGGTCCGCATGGAACATGCAGAAGAGGGCGTAAAAAAACTTCGAGCTGAGGTTGATTCCCTGATTGCCATTCCAAACGAGCTTATCCTTAAAGATGCTGAAAAGCACCTTTCTGTTGAGGGGGCTTTCGTCCTTATCAATGACATCCTGAGACAGGGCGTTCAGGGAATTTCTGACATCATTACAAAAACCGGTCTGGTAAACAGGGATTTCCGTGATGTCGTAACCGTAATGAAGGATCAGGGGGACGCAATTCTTGGAATCGGCGTTGGCGAGGGTGAAAATCGTGCCGTTGATGCCGCTCACAATGCAATCAATAACCGCCTTCTTGTTGGCACCAACATTGACGGTGCAAAAAATGTCCTCATCAATATCTGCGGATATGATGTTGGAATTTCTGAATGTAATGAAATTGCTTCAATCATTACAGAGAAAGCAAATCCTGAGGCCACGGTTCTCTGGGGCCAGGTTCTTGACGAGACGATGGGGGATAAAATCAGCGTAACGGTTATTGCAACAGGCTTTAACAAGCCGGCTGATCCATCAGAAAACATTGATATCCAGAAGGTTGAGGAAAAAATCAATTCTGACACCATTTCAATCGACAATTTCGTTAAAATTGGCAGCAGAAAACCTATTGAGACTGCCGAGCCGAGAAAAAATGATTTCATCAGCGGAATTTTCGGAAACGATGAAATTTATGAGGATGCGAACAGCCCTGCTTCACGCTCTGCCCGCTCTTCTCAGCCCGTTTCTTTTATGCACGAAGACAAAGCTGGCGAAAAAAAGGATATCCTTTCTGATTTTGCCCGGGCTTCTCAGAGTCGGCCTTCAACTTCGGCAAGCTCACTAAATCCTCCGGCAGATTTTCCGACTTATGCCAATGACTATGAGCAGCCGGCAATCTGGAGACAGAAGCTGGAGGGACTTTCAAGAACAATCAATTTTGGTAAAAAATAAAGCCTTATGACGATTGAAGATCTGCTTTTGAGATTTCATAGTGATATGGTCTCCGTGGAACGCCTTTCGGAAAATTCAGCCCTTACTTACGAGGAGTGTGCTAAAATTTTCCTCTACTGGCTTTCCAATGAGCAGATAAAACTTGCAGGGGTAACGCCCACGGTCTTGGTTTCCTATCTTATCTGGCGGCGCAATGAAAACAAGTGCGACAACCTGACAATTGCCAAGGATATTTCTGGTCTTCGTGCCCTTGGGGCTTATCTTGTGAGACAGAAAATGTGGGAAGAAAATCATGCCATGTTTTTGGAGCGGCCCAAGGCGAGCCGTTCCCTTCCCAAGGTGCTTTCGGTTGAGCAGGTGGATAAGCTGCTTGATTCAATCGATGTCACGGAGCCTCTTGGAATCCGGGACAGGGCGCTTTTTGAGCTGATTTATTCCTGTGGTCTTCGTATAAGCGAGGCTGCCGGGCTTAAAGTTGAAAACCTTCATCTAAAAGAAAGGCTTCTAATCGTCAGGGGAAAGGGAGACAAGGAAAGAATGGTTCCTTTCGGAGAATCTGCCAGGGAAAAACTTGAGCAGTATCTCATGGAAGTTCGTCCCATTCTGGTTGGAAACAAGATTGTTCCGGAAGTTTTCGTGAATTATAAGGGACAGCCCATGAGCCGAAAGGGAATCTGGAAAAATTTCAAAGCCCTTGAGGTAAAGGCTGGACTTCATGCGAAAGTTCACACGCTCAGACATTCTTTTGCCACTCATTTGCTGGCAGGCGGAATGGATTTAAGGAGCGTTCAGGAACTTCTTGGACACTCGGATCTTGCGACCACGACGATTTACACCCATGTTGATGACAAACAACTGAAAGAAGGTCACAGGGAATTTTTCCCCGGACATAACAGAGGGTAATATGAAAAAAAGATATAAATCATTTATGGCGGTGGCAGTAGCCGTCATCACGCTTTGCGGATGCACTCAGTCAAACAAGGCAATCATCAGAATGCAAAAAATGGAGGAGGGCGTTTCTTCTCCCACAAGCGAGGCTGAGCTTAAAGAAGCCATCGCAAAATATCAAAAGAGGGTGGCTGACAATCAAATTGCCGATTCTCAAGTTGGAATCTGGTACAAAATGCTGGCCGTTCGCTACCTTGACGCAAAACAGTACGGTCAGGCACTGCAGAATTTCCAGAAAGCGATTCAGATTTATCCCGCCAACCAGAACCTTTTCTATTATGTCGGTTTGTGCGCAGGCTATATGGCAAAGGCAAGTCTGGATTACAATGCCAGCGGAGCCAAAATTACAAGCGAAAAATACAATTATCTTAAACTTGCCGAAAGTGCTTACCTCAGGGCCCTTGAGCTTGAACCAAAATACGGCAGGGCACTGTATGGCCTTGGCGTTCTTTATGTCTTTGAGCTTGAACAAAGCGAGAAGGCAATTCCTCATTTGGAGAAACTTATTTCCTTCGATACCAGAAACTTTGACGCCATGTTTGTCCTTGCCCGTGCCTACTACATGCAGGGAAATTACGACAAGGCGGCGAATCTCTACGATAAAATCGCCAGTCAGACTAAATCCGAGCAGAAAAAGCAGGAGGCCTTGTCAAACAAAAAAATTGTTCTTGACGCTTCTTACTCAAAGTAAGTATCTTTCATTCATGGTAAAAACTCAAATCTCCCACAATATTGAGCTTTTGGCGCGTCTACTTGCAACGGACGCGTCTTTTTTGACTGTCCGCGAAAAATTGATTTTTCTGGATTTTCTACTGAAAAACGATGACTCTTCCTTATTTCAGACCGAAAAAGATTTTGAAAGCCGTTTCTTATCCCTAAAACTTGATGATATTTCCTTTGCCGTAAAGCGGGTTTTTCCCAGGGCAAGGTGGACTTCTTCTGATTCCTTAAGAAAAATTAAAATCGCAAAAAGAATAATGGAAGTACAGGAGATAAAATCCACTTCTATCCTGGATTCAGATTTTCCGGCCATGCTGAGGGAAATGAAAGACCCTCCTTTTATGCTTTTTTATCGTGGAAAACTCGACATCCTGAATAGAAAATGTCTTTCTGTAGTTGGTACCCGCCGGGCTTTTCCTGCTGCTTTACGGGCGGCCACGGATTTTTCAAGACAAGCCTGTGATGACGGACTTTGTGTCGTGAGCGGGCTGGCTTTCGGAATTGACGGAGCCTGCCATAAGGGTGCCTTGCTTTCCAAAAATCCCGCAACGGTGGCAATACTTCCCGGCGGAATCGACACCATCAGCCCCCATAGTCACACAGGCCTTGCCGCAAAAATCCTTGAGAAAGGCGGTCTTTTAATGAGCGAGTATCTTCCAGGGACACCACCAGCCCAATTCCGCTATGTTCAGCGTAACAGGATTGTTGCGGCCCTTTCTCCATGTACACTTGTTTTTCAGGCTGCGGCAGGAAGCGGTGCCATGATTACGGCAAGCCTTGCCCTGGATTACAATCGAGAGCTTCTTTTTCACAGTCACTGCTTCTCAAAGGAATTCGAGGCTCTGAGTCAAAAATTAGGCTCCAAAAAAAGCGACAGTCCAGCTTCATTTGTTGAAGAAGGGGCAAAAGTAATTTCTAGCTATGATGAATTTAAAAAAGCCATGCTCTTATAAAAATTATTCTTCTTGCTGATAATCCCTCTTGCAATATTTTAAATTTCATATTTATAATAGAAGAAAATCGTTTAGTTCTGAAAGGAAGTTTTTAATTATGGCAAAGGCTAAAGAAAAGACTGCAAAAACCCCAAAAGAATCAACCCTGGTAATCGTGGAGTCGCCGGCTAAGGCTACCACAATCGAAAAATACCTTGGACCAGGCTATACGGTAAAAGCTTCAATGGGACATTTGATTGACTTGCCAAAATCACGAATGGCTATTGATGTTGAGAACGGATTCCAGCCCGAATACATCACCGTTCGGGGAAGAGCCAAGCTTTTAAAAGAAC
>DGTW01000343.1 GCA_002393835.1 Treponema sp. UBA4326 | reverse complement strand
TTTTGTGCTTGTAATTATATACATTTGCCGCTTCTGCGGCAGCACAAAACGAATGTTCCCGTAAGCCGTTTTACTCCTTCGCGCCTGTTTTTTTTACATTAGTCTACAAATTAAAAACTCGACATTTGCCCTACTAGCATCCGCCGCAGCCACCGCATGAGCTTCCGCAGCCTGAGCAACCGCCGCCGCAACTTCCACAGCCACCTTCATTTACGAATGGCTCAAGTTCGGCTTCGGTTGCGTCTCGTACATCAACGACTTCAACATCGAAGCAGAGTTTTTTGCCCGCAAGCTCATGGTTTCCATCGACTGTAATTTTGTCGTCCGCAATTTTTGTGACTTTTACAATCATGGGGCCTGTCGCTGTGTCAGCCTGGAACTGCTGGCCAACTTCAATTTCAAAATTTGCATCGAACTGGCTTCTGGGAACTTCTGCAACTAATTTTTCGTCATATTCACCATAGCCCAGGGCCGGTTCTATTTCTGAATGGAATTTGTCGCCAGGCTTTTTACCTTCAAGCTCTTTTTCGAGACCAGGAATAAGAGAGCCAATCCCATGCATGTATTCAAGAGGCTCTCCGCCAAGTGAAGAGTCAAGCTGATTTCCATCTGTATCTTTGAGTGTGTAATGAATTTTTACCATCTTCTGATATTCGATTTCCATAAGATTCTCCATAAGTTATAAAAAATGATTTCTATAAAAATATAGAAAAAACAGCAAATATTCAAATAAAATCTTCAAATTCTTTCATAATCTGTTATAATATTTGAAATCTCCGAAGATTCGCTCTCAATGGATTGCAGGAGATAACCATAAATAGTAAAAGAAAGTGCTGATTTTTGAGCTTTTAGACGGGGACTGGCTGGGTTTTAGTCAGGTTCGCCAGCAGGTTTTAGATTTTCTTCTCGCAAACGAGCATAAATGCGTGGCTCTGGTCTCTCATTTTCAAAAAAAAGACACCAAAATTCTTTATATTCTTGATGAGCGAAATGTCATCTGGGGCGTTCTTTCGGTTTCGGAAAGCGGTCAAATTCTCCATTGTCTTGAAAGCGAGACCGTGCTTGGAATTGTCGAGGCCTATTTTCAAAAATTCAGGCCTCAAAAAATTTTCAGCATTATCGGCGAAAAAAAATACACGGATGCAATCGCAAAAATTTTTCAGAAACTCTACGGAACGGTCAATAAATCTGCAACCGAATACAGCCTTATGGAATACAATGCTTTGCTTGCAGAAGAAGCGGCGCTCGCTGAAAAGCCAGACAACAAAAAAAGGCATTTTTTAAACTCTTGTGAGATTTTTGACTGCAAGAATTCTGATTTTGATGAAATGCTTCCAATTCAAAAGGCCTATGAGCTTGAAGAAGTCGTAATCGACAGAGAAAGCTTCAATGAGCAGAATTGTCGAATTCTCCTCAGGCGCAATATACAAAGCGGCATTGTCTTTGGAGTCCGCTACAATAACAGGATAATCGCAAAGGCTTCAATCAATGCTGAAGGCGAAAATTGCATTCAGCTTGGAGGAATTTACACAGACATTTCTTTCCGCAACAAGGGAATAGCAACTTATCTCGTGCGTACATTGTCAAACCGCTTTAAGAAAAACAAAAAAGATGTGGTTCTTTTCGTAAAAAATTCCAATTCAACAGCCATAAATGTCTACACAAACTGCGGCTACACACCTTTCGGCGACTACAAAATTATCTATTACTAAATAAAATATAAAAACGAGGCTGACATGAAAAATGACTTTAATTTTTGTCCTGCCTGTGGCGGAAAAAATATTCAGAATGTGAAAATGCGAAAGTGGCTCTGTCAGGATTGCGGCTTCGACCTTTACAATAATGTGGCTTCTGCTGTTGGACTTGTAATTCAAAATGAAGATGGCAAAATTCTGCTTGAAAAAAGGGCAAAAGAGCCTCGCAAGGGATTTTTGGCTTTTCCAGGAGGCTTTGTTGACCCAAACGAGAGCGCAGAAGAAGCCTGCATCCGTGAATGTCGCGAAGAAATTGGTGTAGAGCCTCTTTCACTCAAATACATTGCGAGCTTTCCCAACACTTACGATTACAAAAATATCCAGTACAAAACCTGCGACATGTTTTTTGAGGCCGTATTGCCGAAAGGGGCAAAACTTCATGCTCAGGAAGGCGAAGTCCTTGGTTTTGAAGAAGTCTTCGTAAGGAATGAAGAAGAACTTGCAGCCCTTCCACTGGCCTTTGAAAGCGCCCGTAAAACGCTTTCTTTGTGGTTGAAGAATAGGGCACATTCAGTATAATTTGTTTTATATTTGAGGAATAATATGACGATTGAACAGATTTTGTATTTTGGAATGCTTGCGGCGGCTTTGGTCGGCTTCATCGCGATTTTGTGTACCATTCCTTACAGGCGAAAAAAAATAATCGCACAGGCCGGCTCATGTCTGATGCCGCTTAAAGTCAAAAGGTCAAAAAAATGGGTCGCAATTGCCGTGGCGGCCTTCATTCTGATTCTTATTGTTCCGCTCCGAAATTATGGCTGGTTCGTGAACATTGTTTTGCTTGGCGTAGCCCTTGTCGCAACAGAAATTGCCGCCCGTGATGCCTCTGGCTCTGGAAAAGCCGGTATTTACGAGAATATGCTTATTTCAGGAACAAATGCAATTTTGTGGGCAGAAATTCTTTCCCTGCCAACTTTAGCCTACGAAAATGACCCGGAAACAAGTCAGGTGGATTTTAAAACTCTAAGGATAATTCTTAAAAACGGCAGCGAAAACCAGATTCTTTTTGAAAGTGAAGAAGAGCGAAAAGAGGCCGTAGACTTGATTTTAAAACTTGTGCCAAGTTTAAGACCGTAAAGAAAAGATGGAAGTGAACGCCCCGACCTCAGAGCACAGCTCTTCGGGAGTCTCCTCGAGCGTAGCGAAGAAACTCACCGCATGAGTTTTTGCCCTGCTTCGCAGTGCCACTCCCTATATATAATTATCGAACCCCAGCTATGCTTGAAAGGCTCGTTAGGCAAAAAAATAAGTCGCCCGAAAGCGACCTATTATTGCAGGCGTCTAGCAGAATCGAACTGCTGCATAACGGTTTTGCAGACCGCTCCCTTACCGCTTGGGTAAGACGCCAAAGTGAGAATAATATACACAAATTTCGAATCTTTGTCTAGTATGATAGAAAGATTCTGTAAAATTTGCTAGAATACTTTAAGTCTTATGAAAAAACTTGTCGTCCTTTTTTTTACTTTTGCTTTCCTTTTTAATTCTTATGCTCAAAACTTTTCAAAAAAACAGGCTTCTTCCAAAATTCCTGAGAATGCAGATTTCTGGTCCAATTATCCCAATGAAGAACTTGCCGATTTTCTTGTATCGCATTTAAGCGATGAAGAACTTCTTGCCCAGATTTTTATGTTCGGCTGGGCAGGAGAGGAACCAAGCGCCCTTTTGAACCAGTGGGTGAGCGAGCGAGGCTTGGGCAGCGTTAAAGTTTTCGGCTGGAACACGAACAACACAGAACAGGTCGCAAAATCAATTTCTTCATTACAGGATTTGGCTCAGAGGCATAAATTCAAGATTCCGCTTTTTGTTGCAACAGACCAGGAAGGCGGCACAATCCGCCATGTTAAGGGCGACACCACCATCACTCCGGGAAACATGGCTATTGGCGCCTCTCAGTATCCGGTGGATGCTTACTACAGCGCATTTTACATTTCAAGGGAAATCAAGGCTCTGGGAATCAACATGAATTTTGCTCCGACAGTTGACTTGTACACCAACCGGGATTCATCTGTCATCAATGTCCGCTCTTTTGGCGAAGATGCTGAATTTACAGGCCAGCTGGCTTCGGCTTTTGTGGCAGGCTCAGTTGACGCTGGCGTAATTCCAACGGCAAAGCACTTTCCTGGCCACGGCGACACAAGCTCTGACTCCCACATTAAGCTTCCAGGCGTTTACATTGACTGGGAACAAGCAGAAAAGCGGGAACTCGTCCCTTACAAATACCTAATTTCGCAAAATGTGCCTGCCATAATGAGCGGTCATCTTCTTTATCCAAAAATCGAGGCAGAACCGGCTTCACTTTCCCGCCCATGGCTCACTGAGATTTTGAGAGGGAAAATGGGCTTTAAGGGGCTAATTATAACTGACGATATGATGATGACAGGAGCTTGGGGCTATGCGGGAAGCAGCTCAGAGGCGTTTAAAAGGGCAATCGAGGCTGGAAATGACATCATTTTAAGCTCACGAACGGCAGAACTTGACGAGCGTCTTTGGACAATGAATCTTTCAAATATCCGAAGCGACCCGAATTTCAGAAAAATCGTAACGACTGCGGCTCATCGAGTAATTCTTTACAAGCTGAACTATTTCAAAAGCGGAAATGCAGCTCCCCTCTTCCCTGAGATTTCCCGCCTCAAGGATCTGATTCCAGATAAAGACGGTCAGAAATTCTTCCTTTCACAGGCTTGCCGGGCAATTACGGTTTACAAAAAAGGCAATTTTCCTTATACAGGCGGCGACAAACTTTTGGTTGTAGGCCCTGCGGACGACGAAAACCGAAATGAATCTCCTTTCTTTGCAGAGGCCAAAAAACGCTACGGTGACTTCGCATACTACAAGATTGCCTTTGAAAAATTGGGACATGTTGGCATTGACTGGAACGGAAACCAGCTTGAAGCCTTGGCTCCCTCTTATGACACGATAATTTTCTATGTTCCAAATGAAGAAGGGGCAGAAATCGCAAAACGGCTCAAAAATTGCGGAAGAAGAGTATATATTCTCTCTGCTTTGACGCCCATTCCAGTTCTCACAGGTTTTGACTTTGCCGATACGATTCTGCTAGGCTACAGCTACTCAATTTATTCATATCAGGCACTTTTTGCCGCCCTTAGCGGTGAGTTCACACCCGAAGGAAAATTGCCGCTGGAAACAACCCGGTAAAGTTCAGGCTTTTGCGGCATATATTGTGTAGCTAAAACTCAGGCATTACTTTCTTTGTAGTGTACTTATAGTCGGTGGCATGAGAATTTGGCAGCTTACCGTCGATTCTGTCATTTTCTTTTTGAATCTGAAGCTTTATCAGCTCTTTAAAGGCCGTCATCAGACATTCTGGATTAACTTCTCTGTTTACAATTTCTGCATCCTGCATTTCTTTTATGAGATAGTAACAGGTTTCGATTGTGGAGACACATTCTTCACTGGGCTCTTTTTTGAATGTGAAGATTGAGCGGTAACTCCCTGCAAAAGAAAGTTTTGGAAGTGCCATTATATTCGTGCTGAGCTTAATCATTTTTTTAGAGCAAAACCATGTTGAATCAATAATGATGGCAAGAAGCTTTTTATTGCCAATTTCAGCCTTGAATCCCTTTTTTTTTGCGTTCCAGGCATCTTCATCAGGGTAAAGGAGGACAGGATAGTAGCGTTCGTCTTTTAAAAGCTGGCAAAGGCGCTCATTTTTGGTGAAATCAATGCCGGTGAGAATTTCTGAGTCAATAAGGCCGGCATGGGCCACACGACCGGTTCCTGTTCTATTGCGTTTTGCTTCTTTTGGATGCATGAGAAAAACAAATTTAATTCCAGAATCGAACGGAGGAACAAAACGGCAGAGGCAAGTATCCAGCGGCCTGAGACAAGTATAGCAGATTTGACGCATACAGGATTGTAACTTGAAAAATGACTTTTAGACAACTGGATTAAAAGAAAAAAGACTCCCATGTAGTGAAGTGCACTTCACACTTCACCATTAGGGAGCCGTTTTTTTTAACACAACTGCAATATAAAAGCTATTGCCCCTATTGCAGCCTTAGCTTTGATTTACTTTCGTTTCTTCAAAATGATTGCTGAACAGCAGCCAACTACAGTCGCACAAATTGCAATGATTACAATAATGAGAGGCAGTTTGCTTGAAGAAGCTGAAGGAATCTTGAATTCTGTGCTGTTGTAATCGGCACCAACACCTGCAGGAATTGCACTTGTCTTTTTGAAGAGTTTTCCAAGGTCGAATTCACCTTTTGCATTTCGCGGGAGACGGTTGAATGTTTTTCCGTCTGCCTTGAGACCATTGCTGATGTCAGAGAAGTCAACGCTTTCGAAAGCTTCTTTGCCAATTACAGTACCGCTCTTATTTACGGCCTGAGCACCATCATAGAAGAAGTTTGTATCTGATTCGAGACGAGTGCGTAAGTCTGGATCTTTAGAATCGTCGAATTTATCTCGTCCGGCACCATCAACAGAAAGAACGTTTCTAGCCTGAACCGTTCGAGGATACTTTTCAGCATCACCCTTTCCGTAGAAGTTGATGTTAGTCTCTTTGTTTCCATAGAGAGTACAGTTTTCTACGATAAGAGCCGGGTTAGAGTTTGTAGTAATACCGTTCAAATCATTGTTGAATGTGACAGAATTCTTAATCAAGTGTTTGACAGCGATACCGTCACCACCGAGTTTGAATCCGTTTCCGTCACCCTTACCAGTGTTGTCAATCTTACGACCGTTGTTGTAAGCGATACAGTTGTCAAGAATAACGGCACCAATTGGACCAGTCTCAATCTTAGCATACAAATCCCAACCGTCATCAACATTGTGGTGAGCGACACAGTTGCGGAAGACATTTCCGTCACCTGTTGTAAGTTTAGAAGCAAAACCGTCCGCATTGTTCTGAGCAGGGTCAGCATTTCCGAATGATTCACATCCGTAAATCAAGTTGTCATGCGGCCACTTTTCATAAGGCTCTGAAGAACGGCCAGAAATCTGGATACCAGTGTCTCCGTTCATGTAGGTGTCAACCATGATGAGCTGGTTGTAGTTACCGCCTACCTGAATGCCCTTACAGTCGTCTGGAGTTCCAGTTACATCAATGTTTTCGATTGTCCAGTAGCTTCCGTAAATATTGAAACCAGAGACAGCAGCCTTAGAACCCTTGAAGTTGAACACGGCACGCTTTGTCGGATCTTCAGATTTGAGTACCTTGCGGGCAGAAGGAGTACCGTCATTTCCTCGTTCAATCCAGAGACTTGCAGGAATGTAGTATTCACCAGGAGCAAGAAGAATTGTCTGGCCTGGTTTACAATACTGAATTGCGGCCTGAAGACTGAGTGGAGCTTCTTTTGAACCGTTTCCGAATATATCGCCATTCTGAGAAACATAGAGTTTAGAACCCTTGAATGACATTGAGCTGATGCTATGAGTATATGTTACAGGATTGTAGTTTTCCTCGTAGTCGTTGACATCAAGGTTTTTGTTGAACTGAGCGATAACCTGCTTTGGACCTGGTTTGAATCCATCTTCAGGATCGAATGTTACGAGAAGGTCATTGCTGCCCTTCTTGATTTTGATTGTCTTTTTGAAATCTACGAGAGCAGTGACTTTTTCTGCATCGATAAGAACAGAACCGTCTGAATCCTTTACAGTGATTGTACCGTTTGAATTTGCTGTGAATACGAATGGATAGTTCTGGTTGTACCATGTAACAGGACAATCAATGAGAGTTGCGAGAGGAATAAGCTCCGGCGGTTCAGCAGTTGGTGGTGGATCCTTTGCAGGGTCGGTTACTTTGAAATCAACATCGCTGAATGTAGCGTTACAACCACGGGCAACTGCAAAACCTACATAAATGTGCTCCGGGTCGAGCTGAGTAAGCTTTTTGTTCTCAGTATCGTACATGATGAATTCTTCGACAGTATCATCTGATGCGATAGCCCGCTTGTAAATTGCGTGATAGCCAGTGTTGTCTTTTTTGAGGGTAATTCGGTAGACATCACCAGTTTTC
>DGTW01000103.1 GCA_002393835.1 Treponema sp. UBA4326 | reverse complement strand
TTAGAATCCATGAAAACCGGAGCCCAGTTCGGCAATTCCGTAAGTCCGATAACCATTCCCGAAGCGTGGAGACCTGTGTTTCGCTTACAGCCTTCCAGCTTGATTGCAAGGTCAAAGAGCTTTTCATAGCGAGGGTCATGCCGGTATTCTGCCAGCTGACCTCCGTCAGGGAATTTTTCGTTTGGCGGCTCAAAGCAGTTTTTGAGCTTAGTCTTCAAGTTCTCAGAGACCTTGGATTTGAGCATGTTGACTTCAGAAAGAGGAATGCCAAGGGTGCGGCCAACATCGGCGATTACATTCTTCGGCTTTAAGGTACCGAATGTGACGATATGGCCGACTTTTTTGTCGCCATACAAATCCCGGGTGTGCTGGATGATGTCCTGGCGATAGTCGAAGTCCATGTCAACGTCGAAATCTGGCATGGAGACTCGCTCAGGATTCAAAAATCGTTCGAAAATCAGTTTGTAGCGGAAGGGGTCAATATCCGTAATCGTAAGGCAGTAGGCTACGAGAGAACCCGCACCCGAACCTCGGCCAGGACCAATCGGCATGTAAGGCTTGGGGCGCTTGTTCACATTGTCGTAAGTCGATTTTGACCAGTTGATGAATTCCCAGACGATGAGGAAGTAGCCGGAAAAGCCCATCTTAAGGATGATTGCCATTTCGTATTCGCATCGCTGGCGGATTTGAGGAGTGATTTCCTTGTACCTCTTGCGCAAGCCTTCCTCAACAAGGTGACGCATATAGTCGTCCTGGTTTTTTGCGTAATCATCTCCGTGGGTCTGGAATTCTTCTGGCAGGGCAAAGCGCGGCAATGTGCCTTTGAGTTCCATCGTTTTATACTGATGAATCGTGAGGTTGCACATATTGGCAATCTTAACTGTATTGTCGTAGGCTTCGGGACAGTCCGGGAAAAGAAGACGCATTTCCTGCTCAGTCTTGAAGTACCATTCGTGCTTATCGCCGCCCATTGTCTGATGAGGCTCGTTCATGTTCTTTTTAAAGCCTATGCAGCGCAGACAGTCCTGAGCTTCCCAGTCTTCCTGCTCGATGTAGTGAATGTCGTTGGTGACGACAAGAGGAATGTCCAGCTCATGGGCCATTGCAATCAGCTTTTTGTTGACGATTTTCTGGTCTTCAAGGCCGTGATCCTGTAATTCGATGTAGTAGTGGTCAGGACCGAAAAGATTTTTGTATTTTAAGGCAAGTTCTTTTGCTTCCTCGTCCTTCCCCGCGAGCAAAAGCTGGGGAAGTTCACCTGCGATACAGGCTGAGCAGCAGATTAAGCCTTCGTGATATTTTTCCAGCAGTTCAAAATCGATTCGCGGCTTGTACCATGTTCCTTCGGTGTAGGCGATTGAAGAAAGCCAGCTCATGTTTTTGTAACCGGTCTCATTTTCGCAAAGGAGAATCAAATGGAAGTAGCGGGCCTGCCTGTCTCCGTCTTCACCCTTGTGTGAATATGGAACTGAATTTTTCTCTAAATGTGAGCCGAAAGCGACATAAAACTCTTCGCCGACAATAGGGTTGATTCCGTTTACATGACAGAGATGCTCAAAGTTAAGGGCTCCGAACATGTTTCCGTGGTCAGTGAGGGCAAGGGCGGGCATATTAAGCCTTTTTGCCTTTGCAACAAGAGCGTCAATAGTTGCACAAGAATCGAGCAAAGAATAGTCCGAGTGAACATGAAGATGAACAAAATTAGCAACCGGCGTGCCCTCTGGGGCACTATCGAACACATGGTAGTCTGCCATATATGTTAGCGGTATGGATGCCGCTGCCTCCTTTAAGAAAATAAAAGCCGCAAGTTTTGAAAAAACTTGTTAGTTCGCGTAGCCACGGATGGCGTAGCGAACGACATAATCTGCCAAAATATACTCCAACATGCCCTGCATGGATGCAGGGGAAAAGCAAAGAGAGAATTTTTGGAAGAAAAATTCTCGTGCGAACAGAAAATCCATGGATGGATTTTCTGTTCGGATTATTGTAGCACGATTTTTAGGATTTTGTCTCTGTCAACTGAGCTTATGGCTTCCTGTAGCTGGGTAAAGTGCTCTTTTTTTTCGGCCGGGATTCTGTAATCCTTCATCATGGCAATAATCTGGTCTGCGGTGTCAAAATCAAAGGCCTCGATACATTCCTTTATGTTTGAAATGGCTTCGCTATACTGATTCAGCGGCATCTCTTTCTTGCCAGAATCATCCTCCACCTCGGCACAAAGAGGAGCCAGATGTTTTTTGTAGGAGCGGTAAAGTTCAAGCAAGGCAGGGGTTTTCTCGTTAATTTCGGCCTCGTTTTCATCATCGCCGCATTTCTCAAGATATTTTGCATCTTCAGAAAGTTTTTCGGCGCCAATCAAGCGGGCTGAGCTTTTTAGGGCATGAACGAGAATAGTGTAATTGTGCCAGTCTTTGAGAGCCGCAAATTCTTCGATGGCATCAGCCTTTATGTCGATTGACTTGTAGAATTCACGCAGGGTTTGCTCCAAAACTTCAGCCCCTCCAGTGTATTTTAGGGCATCATCAATGCTGATTCCAGTGAGAGAATTGAATATTCCTGTGTCTACCAGTCCCGGTTCTTCATCAATCTCACCGTTCTCATCCAGGGATTTAATTTCTTCAAGTTCTGGGATTTCCACATGATGAATCAGGCTTTCGGGGAGATATTTTCCAAGCATTTCCTCAAGTTTTTTGCTCTCAATCGGCTTTGTAAGGTAATCACTGAATCCGCTGGCAAGGTACATTTCTTTTGCACCAGAAACCGCATTGGCCGTAAGGGCAATTACAGGCACGCCCTTGCTTTTGTTTTCGGGCAGCTTGAGCATATTATTGAAAGTTTCAACGCCATCCATTCCCGGCATACGATGATCCAGGAAAATCACGTCATAATGCTGCTTTTTGACAGCCTCAAGAGCATCGTAACCGCTTAAAACAGTGTCAATTTGAACCTGAGTCTGCTTCAGAAGACCACGGACGACGGTAAGGTTCAGTTCAGTATCATCAACCACAAGGATTCTGGCATCTGGAGCAGTGAATAGCTCGTGATACTCGTGGGCATTTTCAGTTGACTTGCGGTAAGTCTCCTTGAAATCACCGATTGGCTCCCAGTCGATTACGCCTTGTAAAACAGAGAAATAAAAATCCGAGCCCTTTCCGTAAGAGCTTTCAACCTCAAGCCTTGAATTCATAAGGGTCAGAAGGCTTTGAACGATGTTAAGGCCAAGACCTGTTCCCTCGATAGTTCGGTTCCGCTCCTCGTCAATTCGCTGAAAGGCCGTGAAAAGCTTAGGAATGTCCTTATCCTTGATTCCGATACCTGTATCCACGACATGCACTGTCAAAAGCACATGAGAATAATCAGCCTTTTTGCCCGTAATGGAAAGAGTGACAGAACCTTCATTTGTATATTTGACTGCATTCGTAAGAATATTGAGACAACACTGGCAAATTCGCACATCATCACCGTAAAGATAATGGGGACAGTTGGGGTCAATGTTGACATTAAAGGCAAGATTCTTGTCAGCAGCCCTTTTCGACACCATATTCACAAGGTTATTAATAGAAGAACTTAAATCATAATTCGTAGGAATAATCTCAAGTTTTCCGGCCTCAATCTTAGAAAAATCAAGGATGTCATTGACAATACTGAGCAAGCTCTTGCCGGCATTCTCAATGTCCCTTGCATATTTTGAAATAACGTCTTCCTTGCTCTCGCGGATAATCATTTCGTTAAGTCCAAGAACCGCATTTATAGGAGTCCTGATTTCGTGCGACATGTTTGAAAGGAAATCTGACTTTGCCTTGCTGGCCGCCTTTGCAGTTGCGAGCTGGGTTTCGAGAAGCTGGGAACGCTCCAGATTTTTGATGTAGCTCTCCGTTGTTGAAAGCATATCGACCAGGACATGATAGAGAACGCCGATTTCATCACGAGAATTGATATTAAGGGTCTTTATGTCAATTCTTGGTACATTACGGGTATGCTCTGTGATGTTGCACAAATTTGAATCTTCAACGGCCTTTGCAAGCAGCTGGAGAGGATATGTAATAGAAAGATTTGTGTAGGAAAAGGCAAAAAGAATGACCGGAGTGGCGACAATCATCATAAGAATGACCAGCCGGGTGGCAAAGACAATTTGCTGCCATTCCGTTACATTTCTGAACTGACTGAGGAGGGCGTTTGCAAAACCAAAACCCGCAATAAGAAGAATCATAGCTTCGGCTACAATCAGGTTGGAAAGCTTGTCCCGGATTCGCCTGCCCTTTTTCTTTGAGAAAGCAGTTTTCAGCAGGTTTACATCCTCATAGTCATAAGTGCTGGCAAAAAAAAGGTTTTTGATATTTTCTGGAAAATAATTGTAGTAAAGGTAGCAGAAAAGACAAACGATAAATGAGGAAAGGAAGGCCACCGCAAAATGAAAGAATTCCGCACCCCTCAGGAGGTTTCGGTCTTCAAGAATGGTCAAAAGAAAATTCCAGCCGTTTCCAAGGAAAAGCGAGAAAAACACGAGGCTGACAAGGGTTTTCCAAAGGCTTTTATACCAGTGCTTGATGACAGGAACATTTGCAATGAGGGAGCCGAGCAGAAGCACGAAAGCATGATATGGAAGAATATGACTGATCATACATTCTGCAGAGAAGAAAAGAAGAACGACGAGGGAACCAACGGCATAGCCCGAAAGACTTGTGAGCAGCATGACCGGGATTAGCTGGGCATAAACCCGGGTTTTGTACAGGATAACGCCGTTAAAAGAAAAATCTGGAGCCTGTCCAACATGCTCAATCAGAAGAAGCAAGATTAGGCATATAAAAGTCGTGAGCGGAATCGTAATCTTAAAATTCTTGTTATCCAAGAAAAAGAAAGCCCCAAGATTCTTTTTTGGCATTATTATTTTCCTTTGAAGAAGTCATCAACCGTTTTTAGAAGCAGATCTGGCTCGCTGGACTTGAGGAGATATTTTTCAGGGCCTGCCGCCAGAACCTTCATAACAGTCTCCTTGTCATCTTTTGAAGTGAGAAAGATGACCGGAATATTGCAAAGGTTGGAATCGTGCTTGAGCATTTCAAAAATCTGCAAGCCGGAAGCTACAGGCATTTCATAATCAAGGAGAATCAAATCAACATGATTAGAAGATAGAAATTGCAGGGCATTGAGGCCTGAATTTGCCATGTAAGCATCGTATTTTTTGGAAAGCCAAATTTTCATGGTACGGAGCATTACCCCGTCATCGTCCACAACGAGGACTTTTTTGCGACCAGGAACACCCCCAGCCTCACTGGTGATGAGCATATTGAGCTTTTGAATTACATCCTGAATATTGACGGGACGACTGAAAGCGGCAGAAACCAGGGATTTCGGATAAACATCGTAAGCAGCTTCAATTTCCATGGGATTTCCGATAAGGTACAAAACTCTGTCCCGGCCTTCCTCAGTGACCAATTTTTTGAGGTATTTTAGTGTGCCGTTAAATTTATTGAGATCGCCTTCGAGGTAAACCAGGTATATGTCAGGAATATTTTGAATAAGAGAAATTTCAACCATATCCGGTTCGGCAGTAGAAACTTCAAATCTGGCTTCCTTCAAGGCCTTTATCATAGCCGACACCAAAAAATTTTGAGTTTCGCTAACAAATAAAATACTTCTTTCCATGTAAATCCTCTGCTTTATTTACCCTTTAATTATACACCAACTAGTGAAATTTTCATAGAAAAAATAAAAGCAAAAAAGAAAGAATTTTCTTGCCCTCTGAGCCAAAATTTTATATTTTTATTGTATAAGAAAGTATCAAATTTGGAGGAAATATATGAAACTCAAACCATTGGCAGACCGTGTTCTTCTCAAACAGGAAAAGGCCGAGACAAAAACAGCCTCAGGAATCATCATTCCGGAGACCGCTCAGGAAAAAACACAGACAGCAAGTGTAGAAGCTGTCGGACCTGGCACCGAAAAAGACCCGATTACAGTCAAAGTCGGAGACCGAGTAATGTACGATAAATACGCAGGCGTTCAGGTAAAAATGGACGGCGAAGACTACCTCATCGTCAAAAACAGCGACATCATCGCCATCTGCGAATAAAGAGCAAAAGCTCAAACACAAGCCCCGGAAGCAGTAAAAAAGCTCCGGGGATTTTTTTTTCGCAAGATTATCCGGCTGCCGCCCTTCCGCTCGCATATCCTTGTGCGATTTTTTTTCAAATATAACAAAAAATTATCTCCGCTCATTGCCGAAAATCGCTTTTCTTTCGCTATATATAAGCAAGGAGATAAAGTATGAAAAGCCAAGATAATCTGCAAAGCTGGGAAGAGCTCACCTTCGCCAACAATTTTCTTTTTTGCAAGATTCTGGAGTCAGAACCAGAACTGTGCCGTCAGCTACTGGAGCTTCTGCTTCACATTAAGATTGACCGTCTGGAACTGACTCAGTCAGAGAAGACCATGCAAGAATGGATTGAGTCGAAGTCAGTCCGCTTCGATGTTTACGCAAAGGACGAGTCCCGGATTTTTGACATTGAAATTCAAACGACACTCAAAAAAGATTTGGCAAAGCGGGCAAGGTACTATCAGAGCATCAACGACATGGATACCCTTTCAAAAGGCGAGCGCTATGACAAACTGAAGGACACTTACATCATTTTCCTCTGCCTGAATGATCCTTTCAAAGACAATATGCCGGTCTACTTTTTCGAGAACACATGCCGCCAGAAAAGTGACCTGAAATTGAAAGACGGAGCCTACAAGGTCTTTTTTAATGCCAGTTGCTGTGATAAAATAAAGGACAAAGAGGAAAAGTCTTTCTTCAAGTTCCTTAAAGGCGAGCAAGCCGATTCAGCACTTACGAAGCGCATTGAGGAAAAAGTAAGAAGGGCCAAGGCCAACAAAAAATGGAGGCGAATATATATGACATGGGAGCAGGAAATCTTAGACGAGCGCTATTGGGCAAGACTTGAGGGACATGAGGAAGGACTTGAGGCGGGGCGTGAAGAAGGACTTGAGGAGGGACGTAAGGAAGGACGTGAACAAGGACGTAAGGAAGGTGCCAAGCAGAACGCCATTGCAAATGCGAGAAATCTTTTGAACATGCAGCTTGGTAGCCCAGAGCAAATCGCACAGGCCGTTTCCCTACCATTGGAGCAAGTTCTTGCACTCAAAGAAGAGCTTGCAAATTAACTGGCATTTTGCACAGACAGAATTATGAAAACTATCTCAGGAAACTGAATTTTTCCGAGAACACAATCCGCTCTTACTTGTATGCGGCGAATGATTACAAAAAACGCTTTGGGAAGATTACGCAAAAGAGAATCTCTGATTACAGGGACTTTCTGCTTGAAAACTATTCCGTCAAGACCGTGAACTTACGGCTGGCTGGACTCACAAAATACATGCGTTTTCTTAAAAAAGACAAATTACTTCCGAAATTCGTGAAGGAACAGGGGGAGACATACCTGCAGAATGTTATCAGCAGCGAAGACTACGAGCGACTCAAAAAATCACTGGAAAAAGACAAGCGACTCAAATGGCTTTTCATCGTTTGCTATCTTGGCTCGACAGGAGTTCGCGTGAGTGAGCTGATTCAGCTGAAAGTGGAAAATGTAAAACAGGGTTTCGCTGACATCCGCTCCAAAGGCGGGAAAATCAGAAGAATCTACATTCCCGAAGAACTGAAAAAACGCACGCTTGAATGGCTAATGTCCGAAAAAAGGAATGACGGCTATCTTTTCCTCAACAAATTCGGCCTTCAAATAAGCACAAGGGGAATATCAGCGGAGCTTCAACATTTTTCTTCTATATATAACATCAACCATAAGACACTTCATCCACATTCTTTCCGGCACTTCTTTGCGAAAAACTTCCTGGAAAAAGGCGGTGACATAACCTTTCTTGCTGACTTGCTTGGCCACGAAAGCCTAGAAACGACGAGAATCTACCTTAGGAAAAGCATCGAAGAGCAAAAGAAAATCGTAAACACCATAGTAAAGTGGTAAAATCCATTTTTTTTGCGCAAGATAATCCGGCTGCCGCCCTTCCGTGGCTCAGTAACCCTCGGCCGTCCGCTCCGCTCCCGGCTGGCGGCCAAGCCGCCCCCACTCCACGGCGGAGCGGCAATTTCCGCCTGACAGGTGGCGGTCATGTGCTGCCGAGACTGAGCAGATTGCACGCTGCTGTTCTCTGCCCCTGGAGCAAGTTCTTGCACTCAAAGAAGAGCTTTCCTAAACCATACCCTTCTCAACAGCACTTATAGCTGAATAAAAACATTCGCATGGCTTACGAATAATCTCTGGCCGTGTGCATGTTGCATTTTCTCACACCTCAAAAATATTCTTACAAAAAATTTCTTACTAACATTTTACTAAAGTTTTCTCTCTTTTATGCCGATATTTACAAATGGAAGGTTCTGTCTTTTTTCAAAAATTCTTCTGAAAAACAGGATTTCCGAAAGATAATGTGTTTTTTCGTTGAAATTTTCTGAAAGTGCGTTATATTGAATATGTATTCTCTTGCGTTTTGACTGGGTGGGAATAGGGTCGGAATTGCAGAATAAAACGGAAGCATTGCTGTCCTTTTTGCGTGTCTTTGCACACATCTGCAATTTTATAGAGTATTTGCCATCGGTTGAACGGTTTCTCTAAACTATTCAATAAAGTAAAAATCCATTGGCAAACTAACAGACTTTTTCGGAAAACCTCAGCTTTCCGAAAAATTAAAAGGAAATACGGGCACAGCATTTCCGATAAGCCCCCTTATTGGTAACGCTGTGACAAAAATATGAAAAGGGCATCCGCTTTTGTTCTCATTTTCAGCTTTCTCTTCCTTCTATTCGCTTCGGGTTGCAATCAGTCGGTGGATGACATGTTGGACGGGTACAATGGGGGATTTTCACCTGTATATACGGTATTAGAGCAGGATGAGAAAGAAGAAGAGATTCCGCTTTCTCCTGGAGATGACGGTTTTGACCCAGAAAAAATGCTGAGGGAGGTGTATTCAATACAGGCTGATTCAACATTAATTTTGGCAGGACCGCCGAACAATGTGTATTCATACGACTGGATGGTCTATGGACCAATTTCAGTTTCATTAGACGACAACATTACAAACGGAGAGGACAATATAGTCAATGTCAGACCTTTCAAAGGAACGCTGAATGACCAAACATTTGTCATCTATGTGCCACAATCGGGGTTGGAAGTTAACAACACTTACAAAGTGACCCTCAGAATTGTTACGCAAGGAGGTGTATTTTACAAAGATTCATGCAGCGTCGTGATTTATCCACACGCTAAATATAACTAGGGAATTCTTCCCGGACAAAGGGACTTTTCCCTTTATGAAATTTGTTAATAAATCCAAAGATATGGAGGAAAAATTATGAAAAAATCTAAGATTTTTTTAGTGTTGGCAGGATTAGCCTTAATTTTTACGGCTTGTTCTGACGTCTCTAACGGAGATGATGCTTCATTAAGCACAGGCTACGCAAACGCTAGCAAAGAAGTAAAATCTTTGACATTGAATGCCACCTCTGACAAAAAGTTGCTGACATTCCCTGTTGAAGATTCTTCATCACGAACAATTTTGCCAGCTGCTGTCGATGCAAGCGGCAACTCTGTCAAATTCTTTTTGGCATACACCGATCAATTGGCAGCGACCCCAACAGAAAAAATGTGGACCGGAAGTTCAGATACATCGGTAGTAACACCAGCCCCTGTTATCTTTACTTCTACAGATGGTTCTACAACAAAAGGAACTATTGCGCTTACTTTTGATGTTTCTGTGTACTCATTCACTTTGTTCTGTGTACCTGCTTCTAAAGCCACTTCTGTTACAAGTAAGCCTAGTGCTTTGTCAAATGCAATGTTCGTAGGTTATGCAAATGCTGATTTGCGTTATAATGATGACATAACATTCTATCTCACAGCTGATAAAAGTACTGGTAATGGCGATGTTGAACTCAGATTGTGGTCAACAAATACAAAGAGCAAAACTGACCTTTACGAAATTGCAGAAGGCTATGCAGTAACTGCAGCTATTTATAAAAAAAATGATGAGACAGTTCTCATACCAACAAGTGGCCAATCTCAAAGTATAATGACTGGAGATTTCACAGATGATACAAATGGACGAAAACTAATTGGAAGTGCTAGTTACAGTAAATTTGCTGCCACAGGTGTAAAACCAGGTTCATACACATTTGCCGTTACTTTTACATCTGCCACAGCAACTTATTATTACAGCGATGAAATAATCATTCTTCCTAATCAAAAAACAGATTTTGATGTATTCATTCCAAAAGTTTATGAAGAGCCGCCTGCACCCCCAAGTGCATTTATGGTTGCATATGCGGATCCTCTTGTAAAAACAGATGACTATTATTACGCTCAGTTTGCCTGGTCTGATAATTCAAATAATGAACGAGAATTCCAGATAGACCTTCTTAAAGTTGATGATGCAATCAGTAATATTGTCACTTCAACTGATTACAAAAAGTCTGCCGTTCCATCTGATGATTCTTCATGGTCTACTAGTCTCAACGCTTACGGTTTGGCTGCTACAGATATTGTAACTTATAAATGGGCAGAGTATCAAAATTCTTCATTTAACCCAAATCCAGAAAAATACTCGCTCATAAAAAACAACACGACTGCCGTATTCATGCTCCCGCTTGGGTCACGCTATCTTGCTCGTATCCGCGCAGTAAATGATGCTGGTCCTTCCGCTTATGCTTATCTAAACATCACAAATGTCAAAACTGGTGCAGCTAATGAAACAATTGATATATACGACAGAAATGGAGACGGTTCTACTGCCTCAGAATCAGATGTTGATGTTGCAGGAAAAATCTACTGCACAGAAACAAAAACTTTCGGCTCATCTGATAAAAAAATTGTTGCATATTCGTCTGTAACTCCAGCAAATGCTGACATACCATTAAATGGTAATTATTCTAAAACTTCTGTTACATTCAAAGCATTTGAAAAGAAGTATACCGATAATGATCCAAGCAAAGATGTAATTTCTGATGTTCTCACAATCAACCGTTACAGAATCAAATACAATCTTAATGACGGTGAATTCAAAGGTGCTTTATCATCTGGTACTTACAGTCCGATTGATGCATCGGAACTTCCTGACACAGTTATTTATGCAACACAAAAATATGCTTCAGAGACATCTACAACACCTGTTGGCGAAACAATTTTAATTCCTGACGGAAATGTAAAAGGAGCTGATACCGGAACCGGTACAGATTATCTTGATGTATCCGGGGCTGTTCAATCAGGTAAGACACTTAATCTCCTTTCTGTCAACGCAGAGAATATAAATAAGTTCAGCCGATGGCTCTTGTACAGTACGCAGGATTCAAACAAAGTTTCTACCGATGGCGGAAACCGATATCCGACAACACAGTATTATTGGAAGAAGGATACATCTGAACCTACAAATTCATCATGGAATACTACCGAACTCAGTGGTGTGAGCACACGCTTGAATCCCAATGTCTATACAGGACACGAAAACCTTGAACTCTTTGCAAGTTATGCACTCGACACAACTGCAAAGGTTGTGCTTGCTGATTACACAGCTTATGAATGGCAAGGCTACGGCGAAACTTATTCTTATGAAAAGAAAGCGAATGCAGCAGCTGACAATGGAACTAAAACTAATGTAAGCAAACTTGACCCGAACCTGACTTACGACGATGCTAACTCTAAGTGGGTTTATGCTTACAAGACAGCAACAAGTGAAACTGATTCAACATTAGTTGATGAAACCGCAGATGCAACACTTGTAACTCGTTCTGACATTTCACTTGTAGGTCTTGCACCAAATGGTACAACTGAAGTTGAACTTGATGGTCTTACATCGAATGGTGATACAGACACTCCTAAAAAAGTTTTAGTCTCTAAAAATGACTATGTTACTGTATCTGCTACAGCAACACCTTCTCTCAAATTTACACTGGACCAAACGATGCAAGGTTATGACACAGTAACCCTCAAAATTCGTTCAACGACCAGTGGTTACAACAGTTATTCTTACAAAAAGGATGTCACCCTAGGAAAACCCTATGATGATACTAGCAAAACATGGACATCGGCTGCATCCATTACTGTTAATGTAAAAGCATGGACAACAGGAAAATATGAAGTCACATTTGTTGGTTCAAATAAAAAATACCCAAATAAGCTTTATACATTCCCGCTTGTCATTGATCTGAGAGACTAACTCCCAAATTAGTGATAATTCGGCAGCCAGATTTCAGCAAAAATTCTGAATTCTGGCTGTCCTTTCTTAATTATGGTTCAAAATGAAAAAAATCGTCTTACTTTTTGAAGCTATATTCTCTCTTTTCTCATTCCTTTCCTGCTCAAATTTAAATGATGGCGAAATTGCGTATATCATTCCAAAAGTAAAAGGCCGGCTAGTGGATATTTCTGTTTATTCTCAGGATAATATTTTTTCAGA
This sequence comes from Treponema sp. UBA4326, assembly GCA_002393835.1. Lineage (GTDB taxonomy): Bacteria > Spirochaetota > Spirochaetia > Treponematales > Treponemataceae > Treponema_D. The sequence continues at coordinate 5,677 of DGTW01000103.1, read as the reverse complement.
TCCTTCACGAACCTTGCTCCCATCCGCTTTGTCAAGCGCATATTATTATCTTTTTTATATCGATACGCTTAGCACTAATGACACTGAATATTCATACTACGGCACTGTAGATTTAACATATTCCTCACCAACACTAGCAACAGCCTCTGTTGATTTTTCACCTTCGGTCTATCGCTTTATTCTTTATGCAAGCGAAACTGAAATTTCTTCCCCAACTATAACAAAAGTCGCTGAAAAAGCCTGTCTTGCCGGATACACCGTGGCAGATTTATGCGAAGTCAGACAAATCGTCTTTTATCTTTCAGCATCTTCCCTTTCCTCAACCGGCACGGCAACTATCACATTGTCCTCAAACTGGACTTTTCCAACCTCATGGGATTTCTCAGAAAATGGAAATTCCACTGCGACGCTCGGGATTTATAATGTCTCAACAAATGAACCTATTTCTGTTGGTGGAATAAATATAAATCCTTATTATATGGTTTATCCGACAGAAATTGGCAATTCACTCCATCTTTCCAACTACACATTTGCAAACCGTCAGCTTCCTGCTGGAACTTATAACTTTATTGTTCGATTCACAAATTCCGATAACAACACTTCGTATGAATACAATGATTTGATTATGATTTTTCCGAATCGTAACACGGATGTTAACATAGAAATTCCTGAAATCATAGAAAAAATTCCGGGACAACCTTCTGATTTTGTAGTTACGCCCAATAGTCCATCAAGCGATTCAGCAGAATTTTATATTGCTGATTTTTCATGGATTGATAATGCAAATAATGAAACAGGATTTGAGATTCAAATTGCCGATATAAGTAGCTCTTATTCAAATCTTACAAGTAGTCTTCCCATTTTCCCATCAATTACAAGTGATTCTTCTTGGGAGGAATCTGTTTATACTTTCTCTTCATCAATTGCATGTTATGATGTAAATTCATACAAGAATTATATCACCTATTATTTTAATTATTTCGATAAAGATGATTCATTCTCCCCTGACTCATACTCCCTTTTGCACAACAATACACAGGCAAAATTTTATCTACGATTCGGAAAACGATATGCAGCTAGAATTCGTTCTGTAAATAATGCTGGTGTAAGTGCCTGGACTTATGCTTTTTTTGGGGACGGTTCTTGCTCAACAATAAATCGGTTTAAAGTCGAATATTACGGTGAGGGATCTGTCGAAATCGCCTATTTCAGTCAAAGTGAAACAGGCATTCAAATTCAAAGTCCAATTGATACAAACTGGCTTGGATGGTACATTTCATCTATTTCTTATGATTCAGAAGGTATTCCTAATGACCTAAACAAATATCCAATGACGAATAATATTTGCGATGCCTACACAGGAAGTGAGAATCTCGTACTCATAGGTCTTTTTAATGAAGAAAGTATCGCACAATCTGAATACGCATGGGAGAATTACGACATTCTTGTAAACGGACTTGATGACGGAAATGCTGTATATTTTTCGACCTATCTCTCAGGAAACACAGGAACAGAATCTCAATGTGAAAAAGGTCAGTATTTTGAACTTAGCAAAAACGATGTTGATTCTTTGTATTGGACGCTTTCCTCTTCAGCACAATCAAGAAACTATAAGACAGTAACCCTTACTTTACGTAAATCTTCAGAAGATACGATTTTCTACTCCGAATTATGGGATTATAGCACAAAAGTTTGGAATACACATATCGCTGGTCTGGAAAATGGATTTTATGTAGCGACTTTCATTGCCACAGCAGAAGAATATCCAAATAAAAAATTCAACTTCATAGTTATGTTCAAGGTGAAAGATTAGTCTCGATAAACAAAGAATTGTTATGTGTTATTCTTCTGAATCCCTTTATTTGACGCAAATCTGGCACCAATGTAACCATGCCCTATGCTTTCATTCTAAATCTCACTGACTAGCACAAAAAAATCTAACAGCAGAATTGCTACACTGCCCCCAGCGAAGCTTCCCCAAAAAGAAAAATTATTCCACTCCTCACTTTGTTCCACCCCAGATTTTCAGCTCTTCCCCCCAAAAAAATAAAGCCGCCCCTGTATCAAGGAGCGGCTTGGCATAGCCTGATAATGACTTATGCTTCTGCTGGAGCTTCAGATGCTGCGGCAGCGGCTGCTGCGGCTTTGCTTGCTCTAGCCTCTTTTCGTGCAATGTTCTTCAACTGAGCGTTGCAGAATTTGCAGATTTTTACAGTATTTCCATCAATTTCTTTTTCGTAAAGAACTTTGATGTTTTCAGATCCACAGCGTGGGCATTTTCCACGACCGTGATTAGCTTCAGTGCGAACTCCAGTTCCACGATGTGCCTTAGACATAGTTAACTCCTTTATTTAGCTTCTTCAGCAGGAGCTGCTTTCTCTGCAGTCTTAGCCTTTGATGCAGCTTTTTTTGCAGGAGCTTTTTTAGCAGCCGGTTTCTTTTCTTCAGCTTTTTCGGCTTTCTTAGCCTTAGCTGGTGCTTCGCTTTCGCTTGATGGCAACTTGTAGTCAACCAATTCAAGGATTACAACATCAGCAGCGTCTCCCTGTCGGAAACCGAGTTTAAGAATTCGTGTGTAACCACCATTGCGATCCTTCATGCGAGGACCAATTTCTGTGAAGAGTTTGTTCAAGATTTTTTCGTCCTGAATAAACTTTGCAGCAGTTCGGCGGTTGTGTACAGAATCTACTTTACCGCGAGTAATCAATTTTTCAGCAGCCTTACGAACTTCCTTAGCCTTTGCCTTTGTAGTCGTAATGCGTTCAAATCTGAAAAGTGAAGTTACCATATTTCGCGCCATTGCACGCTGATGAGCGGCTGTTCGTGAAAGTGGATTAAATCCTGTCTTATTTCTCATTGGATTCTTCCTTTTGTGCTGGCTTTGTCAAATTGACCGAATTTTTCAAATGGCTGTAATCAGTCATTCCGAGATTCAAGTTCCATTCAAGGAGCTTTTCTTTGATTTCTGTAAGTGACTTTTTACCGAAGTTTCGAGTCTTGGCAATGTCATCTTCAGTCTTTCGTGTCAATTCGCCGATTGTGCGAATATTCGCATTTTTGAGACAATTTGATGAACGGACAGAAAGCTCAAGCTCCTCAACCGGAGTGTTAAGCAACTGACGAATTTTTTCGTCTCCCTCATCATAATCATCGCTTCCAGAAACATCACTGTCATTGAAGTTAACAAAAACTGTAAAGTGATCTTTAGCAATTTTTGCTGCCTCAGCCAATGCGTCTTCTGGGCTAATAGTTCCGTCAGTCCATACTTCAAGAACAAGCTTGTCATAATCGTTGCGCTGACCAACTCGGCAAGGCTCGATCATGTACTTTACTTTTGTAACAGGTGTAAAGATTGCATCCATCGGAATTGTACCAACAACTTCGATATAATGCTCGTTTACCTCAGCAGGAACGTAACCTCGTCCCAAATCAACCTGAATTTCAAACTCAACATGAGCGCCTTCCATCATTGTGAAGACAGGCACATCCTTTGTAAGAACTTCAAGCTGACCTTCTTTTGCGAAATCATCTGTCTTGACTTTGCCAGGACCTTTGAAATCAAAAAGAAGAGTATCCTGCTCAACATCTTCCGGCAATCTCAAACGCATGAGCTTGAGACTATTCAAGATTTCGAGAGTGTCTTCAGAAACATTTGGAATTGTCTCGAATTCACTAGAAATTACATGAGGAACGCCGTCAGCATCGTAAGAAGTGATTCTTACAGAGGAAACTGCATATCCCTGAATAGATGAAAGAAGTACACGACGGAGTGTATTTCCAATTGTTGTACCGAAACCTGTTTCAAAAGGATAAGCTGTAAACTTTCCGTAATTTGGGTTTGTTTCAAGAGGGTCGAACTGAACGGTTTTTGGTTTTTTAAAACCTTTCAGCAAATTTTTTCGAGCCATCTGAACTCCTTTTAAAATCTTAGAGCCCTTAAAGGAGCTACTCTTTCATTCAGAAACCTAAGTCTCTGACTTCACAACTATCAATAGTAACCATGCTTCTTTTGAAGCACAAAATTCACAAGACAGGAAAGGCTTCCTGCCCAAGTGAATTTAAGTTACATACGGCGAGTCTTGCGAGGACGACATCCATTGTGCGGAATTGGCGTTGTATCAGCGATTGATTTTACTTTCAATCCCAAGTTGCCAAGTGCACGAACGGCATTCTCTCGACCCATTCCCGGACCTTTTACAAAAACATGGACTTCACGGAGACCATAGCTCACTGCCTTCTGAACAGCTGTCTCAGCAACAGTCTGTGCGGCAAATGGAGTTGATTTTTTTGCTCCACGGAAGCCGAGTCCGCCTGAAGATGCCCAAGAAAGAGCATTTCCATTCAAGTCTGTAATAGTTACGATAGTATTGTTGAACGTAGCCTGGATGTAAACATTTCCCTCGTATACGCTCTTCTTTTCCTTTCGCTTTTTTGCGGTTGCCATTACCTAAATTCCTCCGTCTAAATTAGACTGCCTTCTTCTTGTTAGCGACAGTCTTCTTCTTACCCTTTCGTGTGCGTGCATTTGTGCGTGTACGCTGACCACGGCATGGCAAGCCTTTTCGATGACGAAGACCACGGTAACAACCGATGTCCATCAAGCGTTTGATGTTAAGACCGATTTCTGAACGAAGATGACCTTCAACCTTGTACTCTGCATCAATCAAAGTACGGATTTTTGCCAATTCGTCCTGATCCAAATCATTAATCATTTTGTTTGGATCAACCTTTGTCTTTTCGCAAATTGTCATTGCTGATGAACGACCAATACCGTAAATGTAGGTCAATGCAACAAAGACATGTTTATTTGGGAGGTCAACTCCCGCAATTCGAGCCATCTGTTACTCCTTAACCCTGCTTCTGCTTATGTTTTGGGTTTGAACAAATGATACGGATGATTCCGTTTCGTTTGATAACCTTACACTTATCGCAGATGGGCTTTACGCTGGTTCGTACTTTCATAAAAGTCCCCCTGGGGATATAGTATACTTCACTTGAATCATGGCAGTTCGCAATGAACTACAATCCAAGTCCGATGAGTATACCATAAAATCCCTATCTTATTCTACAGGAAAACCAAGAAAATTCGGAAAATTCTTGCAAATTCTTTAGAATTTATTTTACAAATTTCTTGATCTTAATTTGCCTTTCTTAACAAGACCATCTGCATGGTGCATTTTAAGAAGTGCTTCAACCTGACTCATTGTATCCAAATCAACACCGACCAAAATCAAGAGCGAGGTGCCACCCATCAACATTGAGATTGACTGTGGGAAGCCAAAAAGATTCTGGATGATTGTTGGTAAAACTGCGATTGCAGCGAGATAAAGTGAGCCTGGCAATACAAGTCTATTCAGAACTTTCTGCATATACTCTTCTGTTTTGTCTGTTCTGATTCCAGGGATAGAACCACCGTTTTCACGGATATTCTTTGCGATTTCAGTAGGGTTCAGTGTTACCTGAGTGTAGAAGTAAGCAAAGAAGATAATCAACAGAACAAGAAGGATATTGTAGAGCCAACCTGTTGGATTGAGCTTTGCAGAGAGCGAAGCAATCCAGCGAGCTGAATTCTGATTATTACCAAGACTAGAAACAATCTGCAACGGGAAAGTCAAGAACGATGATGCGAAAATTACCGGAATAACTCCCGAAGGATTGATTTTAAATGGAATGTATG
>DGTW01000033.1 GCA_002393835.1 Treponema sp. UBA4326 | reverse complement strand
ACTTTCAGTTTTCAGTTTTCCGTTTTCAACTTTTCTTCCGGCATCATGCAGATTACGGTGTTTCCAGCCGTAACATAGCAGATCCTTTTCGTCTCGGCAAGCTTATAGTCCTTTAGAATCGCCTCGTTTGTCTTCCATGAGTTTTTTGCCTTTCCCATAAAAAGAAGCTCGCCCGAATCATCATAAATGGCAAGGTTTTCGCTGACATTTCCAAGGATTTCCTTGCAGTCAGCCGCCTTTGCTGTCAGCAGCTCTTTTTTGTAGTTGACGGAAAAAGTTATGGAATCTTCGTTACCAGCGGCATCCTGATAAATCACGGAATAGGCACCCACGGGGATTTCCTCACCCTCTGGAGCGTTCAGATTCACTGAATAGGCATAGCTCTTGTTCATTCCGGTGAAAATTCCGGGTTTTGCGACAAACCATGAATAGCCGGACTGGGAATTCGAGACAGTAAAGCTTTCAGTACGCTGAACTTCATTGCTGACCTGAAAAAAAACAGCCAGCCTATGGGCAGGAGGATTCTCCTCGTCAGAAAAATCAAAAACAGCGCTGGCTGTGGCAGAAACCACGTCGGCCTCGCTTTCGGAACATGAGAAAAAAGACAGAGAAAGGATTGTCGCTAAAACTGGCAGGAAGAGAATCTTAAAAAGTTTCATGGCTTCCTAGAAATTGAAAATCAGGTTGATAACTGTCAAATCCTGATTTGCGAACTCGTTGACGATAGACTCAAATTTAACATTGAGTTTTTTACAGGCATCATCGAGGTAAGAAAGATAGTAGAGGCCCAAATCCGTGCTGCCCTGCCCGTCAGGAATCTCGCGGTAGAAGTCGATGAGGGAGCGTTTGTTGGTGTCGGCGGCCATTTTGTCTTCGATATTGGCCTTTGCCTCCTGATTATCATCGCTTTTGTTGAGAACCATGATTTGAAGGCGGCCCTGCTTACCGATAGCCGTTGAGCCGCCGCCAAGCTTCCATGAAAGGGAAACAAGCTCGTGCTTCCGTTTTAGCTCACCGATTATTTTTGAGCGGATCTCAGGGTCAAACAAAAGGGCATCGAGATCGTCCACGCCAGTGTAAAGGACTTTTGCCTCTTTTTTGAGGTTCTGATTCTCGGCGTTAAGGGCAAGTTCCATGAGAAGGATTGAGATATACTCCGCAACCCGGGACTTTTCCATGTAAATTTGAAGGAGGTGACGGATAGCGATGTTAATCTGAGAAAAGCCTTCCTTGTCCTTGAAGAATTTGATGATTATGTACCAGTTCATGAGGGAAAGGCGGTTGAGGAATTTTTCGGTCATAAGGAGGTAGATGTTGCGCTCCTCCAGCGAATATTCCTTGTTCTCCATGATTGACTTCCAGACCGGGTCGAGGATTTCTTTTTTAGCCTGACGAACAACGCTTTCCTTTTTGGAAATCATGGCACGAAGCTGCTTGTCGTCCATTTTAGTGCGCTCGTCAATCAGCTCGCTCGGGTTGGTACGGTTATGCTTTCGCACGCAGTCACACTTGATTAAATCGGCAAAAAGCTGCCTGTCGAACTGCTTGTAAAGGATTGAATAGACAACGACCTTGGCCAAATCCATGACTTCCTGACGGACAGAGACGAATTCGGACATGGAAATCTCGATTTTTGAGATATAGTCAACCATAATCATGTTCTGGATTGACTGAGGTGAGAAAGGATTTAAGGAGATGCCATATTCCTCTACATTATCTGCCAGACGAATACGAAGCAACTTTTTTTTGTTGCTGATAAAATGGGAAGTTCCCTCTTCCGTCAAAATGACCTTCAGAGGCAAATTCAAAATAAATTTCTTTTCTGCTGGCATTCAATTCTCCCTATGCGTAAATCCAATTTGTAATTGTACAACAAGGCACTTGAATTGTAAACTGACAAATTATATTCTTATATAATGTTTATCCGTCTGCTTACAACTTTCCTTCTTCTATTATTTTCGGCACGATCCTTAGTTTTCTCGCAGGAAATTTTAGCTGGAAACAAACTTTCTTCATCAGTCGAGGAAAAACTTGCAAAAAACGGATACACACTTTATTCACAAAATCTTTCACAAAGCGGACAGGACGAGTTCGCCTACAACCTGATTCTTTCCTTTCCAGCCACAAAAAAAATCGATGACAATGATGAAAACAAGGGCGAAAGAAAAAAGCTGACATTTTCCTTTCGTCAGGAAGATTTTTTCAGTCATTCTGAAGACATTTTGGATTTTTTGCAATATATCAAAGACATCGACAGGAGCTGGAATGGAGAAATTCTTTTTTCAGTCTTGGACGACAGTCCTTTGGATTCTGAAAATTCCATTAAAGGAACGGAAGTATATGCCTCAAGCGTAGATGACAGCGACAGCATGGCCGCAATCGCAGTCTCTTTTTCCGACGGCTACAAGGCAAAAATCCACACAAGCGGGAAAAGCCACACCAGCCCCCTCTGGCTTACAAAAGACATATCAGACGCTTTTTTCAACCTGAGGAAAAACTATTCCATCGAGGACAGGCTTTCGGCTATATACAGGCTGGGTATCCTAAAGGGCAAGGAAAGGCTTTCATTTTTTTTCAACAATGAGATTCCCGCCATAGAGCTTGAGCTTCCCCTTTCTTTTCAGCTGACTCCTCTCAAAGAATTCGCAAAGAACTACAATCCGGCTGAAAGCCTTGAATGGGACATGCATTACATTTACATCAACCGGGGAAATTTTTTCAGGGCCGTATTCATAAGCGAGCGGGCAATAATCATAAGCTGTCTTACAGTGGGAATCCTTACGCTTTTGATTCTATGCGTTTTTTCCTTCGTCGGAACTCACGGCGAGAGGCACAAAGTTGAATTTCTTCGCTCAATTTACATCATCCCCTTCACCATCGCAGTCTCCTTTCTTTCGATTACAATGGGACAGGCTCTAGCGGCCTTTTTGTCAACATTTCTCAGCCTGAATCCCATCATTCAATATGGAATAAAAATTGTTTTTTCCATGCTTTTCATATCACTGCTTTTCACAGTGCAGAGGCTGCTTAAATTTTCAATAACGGTCTTCATCTACGGCTATATTCTCTCCGTCATCTCGATTTTCAACATTTTTTTGTTCACGACCAGAGACCTGACTCTTTTCGTAATCTTTGCCATTGAATACCTGATTACCTACCTGGCAAAAAATTCAAAAAAACTGACTAGCTCGATTTTCTTTTTCATTTTGATGCTGCTCCCCTTCATTCCTTACGGAATCGTCATCGTCAGCAAGGCGGAAGAGGCCGAGCTTCTGAAGGCTGTTTTCACGCCCCCGATGGGAAACCTTCTTTTGGTTTTCGCAATTCTTCCATTCCAGATTAGCTGGCTAAGGCTGCTGATTTTCTTCAATATTGTGGCAGGAGCCAGGGGATACACGACAAAAAAAATAATTTTGAACGGCCTTCTCTCAACGATTGCAATTCTCGCCTTTATATCCTGCATAATTTGCGCTATATCCCACTTTATTTACAAACCACAAGTCAGGGCAGCTCAAAAAATCGAAAAAAACTTCAAAAGGGAAGAACTTTTCACTTTGTCGGCAAAAATTTCGCAAAATGAATTTTCAGGAATGAGCACAAACCACATCAGGATTTTGTCTGAGATTCCGGCTCTAAGGTATGAAGTGACCCTTTACGGAGAAGGAAGCGAGCATCCGATTTACGACTCAATCTATGCCTTTAAGGCAAATACAAGCCCGGACGGAAATGACTCATACACATTCGTTATCCCTGATTATCCTCCTCAAAGCATTACGATTGACTACGCCTCCGACATCAAGGCAAAGGCCAGAATCGAAGTCACCGCCTACTACAAAAGCAGAGAAGAAAATACCTTCCGCTTTGAAAAAAGAGAGCTGAAAGTTGAATAAGGTTTTTCTTCATGTTGATTTAGACGCATTTTTCGCATCAGTCGAGCAGCTGGACAATCCCGAATACAGGAATAAGCCCGTAATCGTTGGCGGTCTTCCTGACGACAGGCGTGCCGTTGTATCGACAGCCTCCTATGAAGCAAGAAAATTCGGAGTTCACTCCGCCATGCCGATTTTTCAGGCTTACAAGCTCTGCCCTCATGGCATTTTTCTTCGGGGACGAATGAAACGCTACCACGAAAAAAGCGAAGAGGTAATGGCCATTTTCAGGCAGTATTCCCCAGACATACAGCAGATTTCAGTTGACGAGGCTTTCATTGATTTGACGGGAACTGAGCGGCTTTTCGGCTCACCCCTTGAAACGGCAAAAAAACTGAAAGCCCAGGTGCTGGAGGAAACGGGGCTTACGGTTTCGGTAGGGCTTTCCGCCACCAAATATTGCGCTAAAATCGCCTCTGGACTTCAAAAACCTGATGGTCTCACCATTGTCCCGGCCGGAAAAGAAATTGACTTCATGCTGAGCCTTCCGCTGAATAAAATCTGGGGTGTCGGAAGGAAAACTCTTGAAAAGCTTGATAATTACGGAATCAAAACAAGCCGTGACATTTTCAATCGCTCGGAAAAGCTGCTTCAAAGCCTTTTTGGAAATGCGGCAGGCAGCTTTCTTTACAATGCCGTAAGGGGGAACGAGGGGGCAGATTTCCGTGCCGAACCAAAATCTCGCTCCATTAGCGCAGAAAGCACATACGAATACGATTTGACCAGCCTTGACATAATCGAGACAGCCTTGCTGCAGCTCTGCCACACAGTCATGTTCCGCTCACTAAGAGAAAAGGTAAGGTCTTCCACTG
>DGTW01000212.1 GCA_002393835.1 Treponema sp. UBA4326 | reverse complement strand
AGCATAGACTATTCTTATGACAGCGAGAATCGGCTTCTTTCATGGGGGCAAGGCTGCCTGGCAAAATATGACGGAAATGGCAACATGATTTTTCGTCATACGGCCTTGTTGGAAATCAGCTATGAGTACACGGCCACTGACAGGATAAAGTCTCTGCTTGTCACTGACTTTTTAGAAAACGAGAGCTATGAGAGAAAATACTCCTACGACCCTTTGAACAGGCGTTATCTTTCATGGTCGGATGAGGGGGAAAGTGTCCTTAATTCTTACATTGGTTTTACGACCAGACTTTTCGAGACTAAAAGGCTTTTTTTAGAGGAGAGAACATTTTATTCTGATGCAAATTCAAGGCTTCCTATGACAAGTAGTGAAAAAACGGGGCAGGGAAGGTATTTTTTTATCGAAGACGAGACAGAAAAAAGCGAGATCTCTCTGCCTGCGGAAACATCTCCTTACAGAAGCCATCCTTCCTATGATGCCAGAGGCAAAATTGTCAGCTTGTTTAGCTACGAAAAGACAGCTGAGGGCGGCTCTAAAGCCTTAATGACAAGTGAATCAGGAAGCGTAAAAGCCGAGCTTTCTTCTGACGGCCTTTGCCTTCTTTATGATTATGACGCCTTTGGCCTGCCCCTGGGAAAAGCTGGCAGTATGTCCTTTGTCGGAAAAACTTTTGATGAAAGAAGTGGCCTCTATGATTTCGGTTTCCGTGATTATGAGCCTGCATTGGCCCGTTTTTCTTCGTCTGATCCTGCTTTCAGTGGAAGTAACTGGTATTCCTATTGTGACGGAAATCCCGTGAGTTTTTTTGACTCTGACGGACTTTATTCAGTCGCTACCGTCGAGCAGCTTATGCAGGATATGGGGCATATTCTTCTTGGAGCCGCAACAAACGAATATGCGGATGAAGAAGGTTGCCTTGTTACTGCAATTGCCAAGGCTATTACAGCCTTAACGGATCTTCCGATCGAAAACAGCTATGTGAATTCACTGAAAGACTGTTTTACCGGGGGTGATATTAAATGGGATTCTGTTTGTGATTCTTTTGGCCTCACTCGGGCAACTGTCTTTACTGAAACAAATAGCCTATCGGTACTGCATACGGCTGCGGAGATATTTAACAGCCTGGCAATCACGGAAGAAATGACTATAAAGGAAATACAGTCGAGAATAGATTATTGCAAGGCATATCTTATTGATGACATTGAAGCTTTTATGTCAGCATACAAGAATCAGCTTTCGGCCATTGAACATTCTGCAAAAGTAGTGAGTGCGCTTTCGAAGATAGAAAAATCAGACCTTCCTGTCACTGTAATCGCAAAGGTTTGCTACGACATGGGAAAAAACACGGCTAAACAGACTTCTGGAATGCATTTTCTTGAAATCGACTCAAAGGTTACTTTTATCGATGGAAAGGAATATGTGGCCGTAACGGCAACTTCATTGAATGACACGGTGCGAAGCTTAGGCTCAAATAGAATAAACAGCGGCTGGTTGATTCAGGACAACAGGGTCTATCTTCCGCTCACTCTTATTGGAAGAATTGATACAATTGCAAAGGCTTTGTAAGAGAAATTGCCCTGTAAATGCAAACAAAGGAGATGAAGTTGATATATTTATAATTTTGTAGACAAAATTCTTTGAAAGTGGTAAATTTTGTTAACATAAAATAACATTAAACTCAGGACGGAATTTATGCACTTACCATCAGAGATTATTAAACTTTATTCACTGCTCGGGTCAACCAAAACTGAGCAGCCTGTCTTGAAGACCTTCATTCTTGCGATTTTCGCGGGTGCTTTTATCGCTCTTGGTGCTCTGGGAAGCCAGATTATCTCCTGTGGAGTTGTTCCTGTTGCTTTCGGACGCGCCCTGAGCGGTTTGATTTTCCCGATTGGCCTTTCAATGGTCATTATCGCTGGCGGAGAGCTTTTTACAGGAAACTGTCTGCTCTTTATACCTGTCCTGGACAGGCAGATTTCATTGATTGATTTCCTGAAGAACCTTTCGATTGTTTATCTTGGAAATCTTGTGGGAAGCATTTTCATTGCAGTCCTCGCAAACTATGGCCATGTTCTTTCTCTTTACAACGGAGAGCTTGTGAGAAGTGCTGTTGCGACTGCCAGCGCAAAGGCTAATATTCCCTTTATCGATGCCTTCATAAAGGGCATTTTGTGTAATGTTTTGGTTTGTATTTCAGTTTGGGCAAGCCAGGCGGCGGAAGAGCTCAGTGGACGAATCATCGCTCTTTTCCTTCCAATTTTCCTTTTCATTGTTTGTGGTTTTGAGCACAGTGTCGCAAACATGTACTTTATCCCGGCCGGCTACCTGGCTCAGTTTGTCTACAATTATCCGGGCGACATTCCTGTCCTTGGCTTTTTGTGGAATCTCATTCCAGTAACTTTAGGAAACCTCGTGGGCGGTTCCTTCCTTGTAGGCGGCGGCTATTACCTTGCTTACATGAGGGCAATGCGTGGTTACGAAGACGATTAATTTTACTTTTTCAGAATTATTGCATAAAACAAAAAAGACAGGCTCCCGTCGGCAACCTGTCCCATACCTCGCAGTGAGCAAAGCTCAGGCGAGGTTGGGCCAGAACGCCGACTCCGCCTGTCTTTTTTGCATTTTTCGTACTTATGAAAGATTTGATTAATCGGCTTCGTTTTCCATAGAGGTGAGGACTAGGCGAAAAAAAACGGGACATGCGCTGTGCTCGTAGGGGTGTAGCGCATGTCCCGTTTTTCAATTATGCATTTTGCATTATGAATTATGCATTATTACAGTGGGATGTTTCCGTGTTTTTTGCAGATTGTGTCGCTTGAAGTTTTGCCCTCAAGGAATTTGAAACTCTGCAAGACTCTTGCCCTGGTTTCCTCAGGATTGATGACGGCCGAAATATAGTCACGCTGAGCGGCGATTGTCGGTGTCATAAATGTCTCCCGGTATTCCTGGCCTTTCTGAGCCTTTACGTTTGGATCGGCTTCCTTGGCGTACAAGATTCCGATAGCGCCCTCAGCACCCATGACAGCAATCTCTGCTTTTGGCCATGCGTAAACGAAATCCGCTCCAAGGTGTTTTGAGCACATTGCGATATAGGCACCACCATAAGCTTTTCGTGTGATTACGGTAACTTTTGGAACGCTTGCCTCGCTGTAAGCATAGAGAAGCTTTGCTCCGTGGCGGATGATACCCTTCTGCTCTTCCTGAGGTCCTGGGATAAAGCCCGGAACATCAACGAAGGTGAGGAGTGGAATGTCATAGCAGTCGCAGTAGCGGACGAAGCGGGCGATTTTGTCTGAGGCGTCGCAGTTCAATACTCCGCCGAAGAAGCCCGGGTTGTTTCCGACGATACCGACAGTCTTGCCCTCGATTTTTCCGAATCCAACTACGGCGTTTGCGGCGAATTCCGCCATAATCTCATAGAATGAACCGTCGTCAATAACATTTTCGATTACATTCTTGATGTCGTAGCCCTTTGTGCTTGATTCTGGAAGAACGCTCTGGATTTCCTTGAGTTTCTTTGAGCTGAAAGAGAATTCTTTTTTTGCAAAAAGACCTGCTTTTTCAGTTTTGTCTGCAAATGGAGCCTTGTCGCCGTAGTAGTGGGGGATGTAGTCGAGCAATTCCTTTACTTTTGCAAAGCAGTCCTTTTCGTCGCTTGCCCTGTAGTGAGCAACGCCTGATTTCTGTGCGTGAATTGCGGCTCCACCCAAGTCCTCAGAAGAAATATCCATGAACATAACCTGCTTTACGACTTTAGGACCTGTGATGTACATCTCAGAAATTTTATCAACAGTGAAGATGAAGTCTGTGAGGCCTGGTGAATAAACGGCTCCTCCTGCACAAGGGCCGACGATTACAGAAATCTGTGGGATAACGCCAGAGGCACGGACATTCTGCTTGAAAATGTCACCGTAACCGCAGAGGGCATCAACGCCTTCCTGAATACGAGCTCCACCCGAATCGTTTACGCCAATAACAGGGCATTTGTATTCGATGGCTTTTGCGATAATTTCAGCGATTTTCTGGCCGTGAACTTTTCCCAAGGAACCGCCCTGAACGGTGAAATCCTGTGAATAAATTGCGACTTTTTTGCCGTTAATTGTTCCGAATCCGGTGATAACACCGTCGTAGGGAATGTCTTTTTTGTCCATGCCGAAAGCCGTGCACTGGTGGCGGGCATCAGCGTAAATTTCCATGAAAGAGTCTTTGTCTACGAGAGCATTGATTCGCTCGATAGCATGAAGCTTTCCTTTTGCATGCTGCTTTTCAAGATTGTACTCAAAAGCCATGGTTTTCTCCTATAAAAATCAATCTGATTGTGGGAAAAGTGTATCTGTCTGCCGTGAAAATGTCAATATGACAAAAAGTGAAAAAATGTCATTTTGAATGTGGAGACAAAATTTCACTAACTTGCCGCCTTATTTCCCAAGGTATTTTGCTGCCTCAACGCTGCCGTATTCTTTGGAAAGGAATTCCGCCGCATCAGAGAAATCTTTTTCAGAAGGAAGCCAGTCGTATTTTTCACGCAGGCTGTCTGTTGCCTGCCTTACGCCATTTCCTGCCTGGGCATAATATTCTTCGATGAAATCTTTTGCCTTTATCGTATCGATTTTTGATTTTCCCTCAACCTTCACGACTTTCCACTGCTTTCCGTTCCAGCGAAGAGTCACCAGGTCTCTCATTCGCTCGATGTAAATTTTAGCCTCAGCCTGATGAATGAAGTCATATTCTGCCGTGTGACTTATCTCATCACCTTTTTTGAGAATTTTTCCGCCTTCCTCGCCAATTGGCAGCGGTTTATCCTTCCTCTGATAAAAAATACCCTCTGCTGGATAATCAATGCCGTCAATTTTTAGGTTCGTGATTCCAAACATCCAGTTTTTGGAGCTTTTTTTGTAGAAAAACCATCTTGCCGGCGGGAGAATGCCGTTGTCCGGGCTTACTTCCAGCCGCTGCTTTGCGCTGACATAAAATCCGCTTACCTTTACGAGCATGTCCTTCATGCGTTTTCCGCTGACGATTTCCTGAAGGTTGGGGACATCAAGACGGTGAAACTGAGTGTAAAAGGCATGGGTTGTCTGGCTTGAGTCAAGTCCTTTGCTTGTGACCAGTTTTGCGTTCTGCCTGATGAAGCCTGTCACAAACCAGCTGACGACAATGACGGCTGCAACAGAAGCTAGAATCCTGTTCTTGTTTCGGCGGAAAAATCTTTTTACGGCGAGTTTTTTTCTTGTTTTCAATGTGAAGTCAGAGCGTTTTTTTGCCGCAACTTCCATTTCTTCCTTTGATTCAGCTTCTTCGCCCCTGGAGAGCTTTGAAAGTTCCTCAGAAAAGATTTCTGAATCAAATTTCTCTGCCTTTTTGATGGTTCTCTGTCTTTTTTGTTCTGCACCGGCATCCGCAAGGCTTCTTTTTCCTGCCATAACTTCATTTTTTACTGATAGGGCAAAGGCTGCCTGAATTGTTTCCGATAAATTCTCGTTGATTTTTTTGCCCCAAAGTGAAAGAGGAATAAAATTTGAGTCAAAAATGTCTTCCTGCCTTTTTGAAGTGTCTTCGTTTTCAAAGGGAAAGTGAGAAGTCAAAGCCCGGTAAGCCACCACGGCTCGGGTGAATAGAAGGGAAGTGCGGGCGTCAAGTCCCTTGTAAATGTATTTCCCCTGCAAGTCACTGTAGTTTTTTTTGTGATTTTGGGCACACAGCTCAAAAAGAGCCGGATTCACGAAGAGAATATCAGCCGTTTTTGCCTTTTCGTCAGCATTTATAATGATTCCGCCAGAGCCAACTGCTCCAAATGGTTCAGATTCATTTTTTTCTTCTTGGGCCAAAAGAAAGTCCACGGCCTTAGAAAAAGAGGTAAGGGAAAAATTATCCGATTCTGTCCTTTTGTTTGCAGGCACTGTCAGAATGTCGGAAAGAAGTTTTCCGCCGATTGATGGACCTTCAAAAAGCGTGAGGCCATTTTCTGCCCTTGTTCCTGAAAAAACATAATCTTTGGAACTTACGGAGTCGTTTTCTATGTGGAAGAGTCTGCTTTTTTTTGCAAGCTGGTCAATTAAGTGTGTCTTTGCGAATGAATCCTGAGACAAGCCGGAAGAGAGTGTGATAAAGTCTGCTGAGATTTTTACGATATTCATGGGATAAATTTAATAATAATATAGTGAAATGGCAAGTTGAAACTTCCTTTATTCTGTTCTACTATCTATAATATGAAAGAATTCCTTCCCTATGAGACTGTGAGAAACGATGCTCTAAAACTGGCGGCAAAAATTTACCATGACGCTTTTATTCCAGATATTATTTATACATCCCTGCGTGGCGGAGCCTACATGGCCAATGTCATAAGCGAGTATTTCAAGCTGGCACTAAAAGGCAAAAAAACACCCTTGTATGCCGCCGTCGTTGCCCGTTCCTACACCGATGTTCACTCTCACGGTGCGATTCAAATTGACGGCTGGACCTATCCACCTGAATCTCTTCGTCAGGGCGACAAAATTCTCCTTGTCGATGACATCTTCGATTCAGGCCACACCCTAAATTATCTTACCAAAGTGCTCATGGAGAGGGGAATTCCTCGTTCAGACATCAAGGTCGTGGTTCATGATTTCAAAAATTTCACTTTTAAAGAAAGCCTCCCGATACAGCCTGACTACTATTGCCGAAAAATTGACATAACAAAGCCTGAGGAGGACCTTTGGATTCATTATTGCAGCCATGAGCTATTAGGCCTCACGAAGGAAGAGCTTGAGCAGCATTATTACAAGCAGGATAAGGAAGTGAAGTCCATTCTCGGAGAATTTTTCTAAGCTTTTTGCACAAAATGACTTTTTTTCTGCTATAATTTTTTCTATGAAAAAAATTTGTTTTTTATTTGCGCTTCTCTTCCTTATTTCACCTCTTTTTTCTCTTTCAAAAAAGTTCAAGTACAATGATTTCAGCCTGACTGCCTTCTATAAAAGTGAGCTTCAGCCAGGGGATGCCCTTTTTGTCCGCCTTGTTTTTGAATGCAAGAATAAAAAACTCATAAAATCTCTTGGCTCGACTGACAAAGAAAAAGGAAATCTTGCCCTTTATCGCCTTCTTGAGCAGGATACAGTGGCCGAGAAGGCAAGCACAAAATCCCAGTTTTATGAGATTGAAAGAAAAGCGACAAAAAAACTCATTAAGAGCGTTCTTTTGACAGGTGCTCCGCTTTCAACCTTTGCCAAGGCAGGTGATTATGTCACTAAAATATCTTTTTCTGCATTTGGAAATGAAGATTCTGTAGAACTTCCCCTGAAAATCGTCGAAAAAGAATTTGTCTCTGAGACAATTCCCCTCAATGAAAGCAACACGGCCATAAAAACGAATCTCTCTAAGGAAAGAAGTGACCAAATCAAGAGGCTGAATGCAATTTTAGACACAAAAGACTTTGCTGCAGTTTATGAGACAAAAGCTTTTGCTCCTCCCACACCAGCCCTTCGAAGGACATCTTTTTTTGGAGATCGCAGGCTTTTTGCCTACAGTAACGGAAAAAGCTCTACAAGCCTGCACTACGGAATTGATTATGGAATCCCCACGGGAAATGAAGTCCGCTCTTGTGGTCGGGGTAAAGTCCTAATGGCTGAAAACAGAATCTCCACAGGCTGGAGCGTATGCGTAGAGCATTTACCGGGACTTTATTCCCTTTATTATCACATGAGCGAGCTGAAAGTCGAGGTCGGGCAAATGGTGGATAAGGGAGATTTGCTGGGGCTTTCTGGAGCCACAGGTCTTGCCACTGGACCTCACCTTCACTGGGAAGTCCGCCTAAATATGGAAGCAATCAGCCCGGATTTTATGCTTGAAGATTTTTCATTCAGTTCCGAAAAATAGCATGATTTAATTCACCATCATTACCGAAAGATAGGCATTTTTTAAGTCTTCTTTCGTCATGCTTTTGATTTCTTCGCCCTGAAAAATCTTCTCGTCTTCAAGGCTGGCTTTTTGAACAAGAGTGCTATTTTGAATTAAGCCTAGTGCGTCTAAAATAGAAATTATTTCCTCTAAGTGCCGGCCCATTTTCATCAGGATTTTTGAGCCTCGGTCTTTAAGGGCGTATTCGAGTTTTCCTTCTATATAAAAAGCGTCTCCAGGAATGATCGTAAGTTTTTCATCTTTTTTGCAGAGTGAAATGGCTGATGAGGCGGCTGCGGCAGAAAATGAATTGACCCCAGCTATAAATTCCACATTGAAGCCGTGTTTTTTGATGAGGCTTGCTGTGCGTGCGGCCGTTGAATAAAGGGAAACGTCTCCGATTGAGAGCATGGCCACGGATTTTCCTTCATTTAGAAAGTTTTCACAGCGGGCGGCAACTTCATCGTATTCTGACTTGCCTTTATCTTCGTTTTTGGTCATGGAAAAATGGCAGGGAAAGAGCTCTTTTTTTGTAAGTTTCAGTCCAGTGATTTTGGAAATTGAGTCAAGGGCAATCGTGTTTTTCTCGCTTTCTGGATAAAAAATCGCCTGACATTCCTTAAGAACTTTGACTGCCTGTAAAGTGAGAAGGTCTGGATTTCCGGCACCGGTGCTCACTGCGTAAAATATTGCTTTTTGCATATCTGATAGTAGCATATTTTACTGTTTTATGTTACATTTTCTGACATATTTAATCAGATGTTACGGTTTTGATGACTGATGACAGACTCGCCGGCTTCAAAATAAATTCAGGCGTACTGTCTAACGGGTTCACGAACGCTCCTAAGTCTACATCAGAAGTGACTCAATGAAAAATCCAAATTTTTTATTCTCTCACTAAGTTCTTTTTGAACAAGTTGAACAAGGAGTTCGTATGAACAAATTCGTCAAGCGTTATCTTATCGACGCTCTCAGCGGCATGGCTCAGGGACTTTTCGCCTCCCTCCTCATCGGAACAATCATCAAGACTCTGGGACAGCAGCTCCTTCGTCTCGGAACAAATCCAGTCTTTCAGTTCTTTGTTGATGCCGGAAATTTCGCAAGTGACGGACATGTAGTTGGAGCTGCCATGGCTGTTGGCATTGGCTTTGCGATGAAACTTCCAGCCCTGGTTCTTTTTTCTCTCGTTGCAGTAGGCAGTGCGGCCAATGTAACTGGCGGGGCAGGTGGTCCTCTGGCAGTTCTTGTTATTGCAGTTATTGCGGCAGAACTCGGAAATCTTGTCAGCAAAAAGACCAAGGTTGACATCATCGTCACTCCTCTTGTCACCATTCTTTCAGGTGCGCTTCTTACTGTCCTTTTTGCCCGCTACATTGGCCTTGCCGCCTCTTCAATCGGAAACATCATTGTCTGGGCGACAAAACTTCATCCTTTCGTAATGGGAATCATTATTTCCGTCCTGGTTGGAATTGTCCTTACCCTTCCGATTTCTTCTGCGGCAATTTGTGCTGCCCTTGGCCTTGTTGGTCTAGCTGGTGGAGCCGCCGTCGCCGGTTGTAGCGCCCAGATGGTGGGCTTTGCCGTGCTTTCATTCCGCGAGAACGGCTGGGGAGGCATTCTCTCACAGGGCTTGGGAACGAGTATGCTTCAGATGCCGAATATCATCAAAAATCCGAAAATCTGGATTCCTCCGACGCTTGCTTCTGCAATTACAGGACCAATCGCAACCTGCCTTTTCAAAATGGAGATGAACGGAGCCGCTGTCTCATCTGGAATGGGAACTTGTGGCCTTGTCGGCCAGATTGGCGTTATTGCTGGCTGGTATTCACCAAGTGAAGCCGCTTTGGCTCATGGAGCGGCTGCCATTTCTCCGACAGCATTCGACTGGCTGGGCCTTATCCTGGTCTGCTTTATCCTGCCAGGTCTTTTGAGCTGGGCTTTCGGTTGTATTCTCAGAAAAATCGGCTGGATTAAGGAAAATGACTTGCTTTTAGAAAATTAGGCTGGATGCCCATGCGTCAACGACGCAAACGTCAATAACTTCCAATAGGCAAACGGCGGCTTGTCCGCCGTATTAAAGAAGGCGATTTGACGCTTGAGTAAGTTGAAAGTTGAAAGTTGAAAACTGAAAACTGGAAGTTGAAAAGCGGGCGGCTGCCATTTGGGAAAACCTTGTGGTGGCCGCCTTTTTTTGATAAGCCGTTTTCGCGACTGGAAAGTTGTTTTCGCGACTGGGAGCCATTTTTTAGACAGAACGGTTTATAATGCGGAAGCCCTGTAATGCCTCAGGGGCTCCGCATTATAATGCATTTGCAGGAAAAATGGCGCGAGGGAGTAAAACGGCTTACG
>DGTW01000119.1 GCA_002393835.1 Treponema sp. UBA4326 | reverse complement strand
AGCTTGGGAACCGAGCCTTATAGGCTGTGTTCAAACCACCCGTTTGACGGGTGGTTTGTGATTGTCTTTAAATATTAGTTTTCAACAATATTCTGTGGAAAAGTAGGAAGTTTTCAACAAATAATCCACAAATTGTGTAAAACTTGTTGAAAAATGGGGAAATTTTGTTAAAAATTCAGCTATTTATTAACGAGTTTTCCACATATAGACTTTTCATTTTATCTTCTATAATATTCTAGGCATGAAGAACGATATTAGAAACGAACTTGCAATTTGTGGTTTTGAAGCTGTTAAAGCACTTGTAAAATGTCATCCCGAAAGAATCACTAGGTTTTATTATACCCGTGACAGAATGAGGGATTTTAAGGATTTATTTAAATCTCTTGCGGAGCGAAAAGTTCCTTACAACAATATACCGGAGGGGGAGCTTGAAAAACTCAGTGGCACTGTTCATCATCAAGGTGTAGTTGCCATGATTCGTCAGCCGGAAATTCCTCATTTGAATACTGATATTACAAATGAATGGCTTCACAACAAGGAAAGTGCCATTTTGCTTGACAGAGTTGGAAATGCCAACAATTTGGGTGCTATTGTAAGAAGCGCTGCTTTTTTTGGATTTAAGAACATAATCATTCCGAGGGATGAGGCTCAATCCTCAATTACTACCAGTTCTTATCGAGTTGCACAGGGCGGAATGGAGCATGTTAATATCTATTCGATTTTGTCTATTGAAAAGCTGCTTATTTCAATGGAAGGCAAGATGCTTCGTTTTGGTACTGATGTCCGTGGAAAAACACCTGTTGAAAGAATCCCTGAAATGTGCAATGAAACGAAAAAGCCAGCTCTGATTGTTCTCGGAAATGAAGAGCACGGAATTTCTGGAATAGTCCGAAAGAATTGTGATGAGCTTGTAACGATTCCTTTTACCGCTGATTCGGCAGAAGAAAAATCACAGCCAATCGAGAGCCTTAATGTGGCTCAAGCGGCTGCGATTGTCTTGTATGAGGCTCGGAAATTATCGGTTCATTTCTGATTGTTTGCCTGTTGCCTGATGAGCTGCGATGATTGAGCTGATTTCGTTGAAGTCAGAAAGGGGCAGATCACCAAAAATTGTGTTTTTGGTAGCGCAAGTTGCATTTCCGAATTCCATGGCTTTCTGAGGATCGCCATATTTGAGCAAGCCAAAGAGAACGCCTGCACAATAAGCGTCGCCACTACCGATTCTGTCGACTACATCGATGTCTTTGTATGGTTCTTCGGTGTAGAATTTGTCTTCTTTTTTTGAATAGACAAGTGATGTGAAAGAATGGACTTTTGGGCTGATAACTTCTCGCATTGAAGAGGCAATAAATTCGATGTTGGGGAAGTCGCGGCAGAATTCACGGTGCATGTCCTCCAGCGAGCCGGTTTTTTGGAACATGCGGCGGCAGCTTTCTTCGGAGATGAAAAGAATGTCAACGAAAGGAAGAATCTGCTTGATTGTGTTTCGGGCTGTTTCTTCGTCCCAGAGATTTGCGCGGTAGTTTACATCGAAGGCGATTTTTGCCCCGGCAGCCTTGAATTTTTTTATCATTTCGATGGCCAGTTTGCGTGTGTTTTCGCTGAGGGCGAGGGTAATTCCCGAAGTGTAGAACATGCGGGTCTTTGTGTAAATATCGCTTGGAATTTCAGAAGAAGTAATTTTTGTGATTGAGGAATTTTTGCGGTCGTAGACTACGGTTGGCTTTCGTGGATAGGCGCCGTTTTCGTAATAGTAAATGCCGACACGGGCTTCGGGTGAGTCGTCAAAAATGATGTAGTCGTCGCTGACACTTGAAGCTCGGATTCGGTTTTTGATAAATGTTCCGAGCTGATTTTTGGGAAGGCGAGTGATGAGGCCTGTTCTGAGTCCCAAAAGTGAGACACCAGAAGCAACATTAAGCTCTGCGCCGCCAGCGTGTTTTTTGAAAGAATCGCTTTTGCTGATTAACTCGTTGACAGAAGGTGAAAGGCGAAGCATTATTTCGCCAAATGTAATCAAATCAAATTCTTTGTGTTCCATAAAATCTATTCTAACTTTTTATTGACTGTAAAACAAGGGGAAATCGTTTTATTTTCGCTTTTATATACCGATAATTAAAGTATGAGTGAAAAGGAAAAGGGAAAGAAAAGTAAAAAGAAGACCGGGTTGGGACTTGCAATCTGGATTCTTATGTTTTTGATAATTTTGATTGTTTTTTTGGTCAAACAAGAAGAAATAAAGGAAAATTTTGATAAATCTGGGGCGACAGCACTAATCGAGAAGAAAATCGGGAAAGGCATTTTTGATGACAAAAAGAATGAGTCAAAAAGTCCTGAAAGTGAAAAAACTACGGTTATCGATTTAACAAAAAACATAAAAAAGAAGGAAAGTCAGCCCAAAAAAGAGCAGACTGTGACAGAGAAGGCTGATAAGTCTGAAAAAACTCAACTTGCTGAGAAACAGGCTGCAGAAGCTGAAAAAAAACTTTCTCAGATCAAAAAAGAAGAAAGTAAGACAGAAGTTGCCTTGAAGCCGGTGGAAAAAAAAGAAACTGTTGCAGTTGAAAAAGTTCAAGAAACAAAGAAAGAAGAAAGTATTCCTGCAAAAAGCAATAGCGAACAGAGACAGAGCCAGATTGCCCAAGAGCCTAAAGTTGAGACAAAGTCTGTGACTGCTCCTGCACCAGTTGTCGATACCAACACTATGAAGGCAAAAATTTGCTTTGTTGCTTTGGATAGCGATGGGCCTGTGGTTCGTAAGGAAGTGACAAGGACCGTCTCAAAGGATTCTCCTCTATTGGGAGCCTTGAAGGCTCTTTTGAGCGGACCTTCGCCTAATGAAATCAAAACAGGCTGCAAAAGTTATATTCCGCCGGAAAGTCAGCTTTTGGGCGTTAGCGTTAAAAATGGTGTCGCAACATTGAATTTCAGTGAGGACTTTCAGTTTAATCCTGACGGGCCAGATGCGGCAAATATTCAATTGATGCAGATTGTTTATACAGCAACTAGTTTTCCAACGGTGAACAGCGTTCAGTTTTTGATTGAAGGTAAGAATATCCAGTATTTGACGGAAGGCGTTTGGATTGGAAGCCCCTTGGGAAGAAACCGCTTCTAGGCAGCGGGAAAATTTCCGTTAAAATAGAAAAATCCCGCTCCGCCATGGAGTGGCGGCGCAGCCGTTGCCGAAGACAATGGAGCGTCAGCGGAACCACGGAACGGCGGCAGCAAGAAAATGTCGCGCCTTATTTGAATGATTTTACAATCTCATCGAAGTATTTTTTGTTTGACTCGTAAGCGCCGGCGTAAACTACAAGAGTATAGAGTGCGGCGGTTTTAGAGTCGATTTCCCGGAGAAATTTGAAGTCGTAAGTGTATGAATCGTCGTCGCCGTGGTAGGAAAGCTGGGTGATTTGCGTTGCCTTGCCGTTTGCCTCGATTTTTTGGCTCTTCCAGTTGGGGTAGACAAACTCATTGCCCAAAAGCAGGCGGCGTTTTAAGACATCAAATTGATTTTCGTTTGGAGAGGAAACTTCGTTCATTGTAAAAAGAGCTGTGTTTCCCAAAGTGTAAAAATTTTCGGCAACAGGTGTCCAGGATGAGTCAAGGCTGGCTTTTAGTTCTGGTAAATCTTCTGCGGCTTTATATACGACTTCCTGAGGCTTGGATTTTTTGTCTCTTTTGAATTTGTGTTTTTTGTCAGTGAATTTTTCGTCGATGCCAATAAATTTTGCAAAGCTCGGGTCTTGAGATGATTTGAGCCATCCGGCCGTTACGATTTGCAGGAGAGTTTTATGTTCGACGGATTCAATTCGCTCCAGGTTGAAAATTGGAATGAGCGGGTTGAAAAATAGCGTTACTTCGCCTCCGAACTGCATGAATTCCTGATATTCGTCTTTTGGCTCTGAAAATTCACCGGCATTTTGTCGTCTGGCGGTCATTTCGTAGAAAAAATCGTGAATGTAATTTACCAAATCCGTGTCTTCAGCTGAAATTTTTGTGACAAGTTTTTCGCCTGTAAGTTCGAGATGTTCCTTTTCGGGGTCGATGGAAAAAAGAAGATGAATGTTTTTTTCGGGCTTAAAGGATTTTCCCTTTCCAGTGGCGGGTGCGTAGTATCTAAAGCCATAAGTAGACTCATCATAGTAGACGACACCTATGTATGACTCACGCTGAAAAGTGTAATCCTGATAGAAAACATATTGACCGGAAAAATCCGGGATAGACTGCTTTACGGCTGGAAGGGCGTAGAAAATTGAAACTTGTAAAGAAAGAAAAGAAAGAAAAAGAATTTTTTTGAAAAATGATTTCATAGCTGTCCTTTGGGCATTTCAGGGGAGAAGACTCCCCTGAAGAGAAATTAGCCGTTAAGTTTGGCCAGTTCTGCTTTTACAAAGTTGATTGCCTTTGCAGAGGCGTCCGTTGCCGGAACAAGTTCGGCTTCGCTTGCTGAACGGGGCTTGAATTCAACATTGGGAAGATTTTTGTCACCAATGGTGATTCGGAGTGGAATTCCGATAAGCTCCATGTCGGCAAATTTTACGCCTGGGCGCTCGGCGCGGTCGTCAAGCAAAACTTCGATTCCGGCGGCTTTAAGCTCGTCGTAGATTTTATCGGCAGCTTCTTTCATGGCGCCTTCGTATTTGATTGGAACGATACAGACCTGGAATGGAGCCACGCTCATCGGCCAGATGATGCCTTTTTCGTCGTTGTTTGCCTCGATGATTGAAGCGAGGGTGCGGTCAACGCCAATTCCATAGCAGCCCATTGTAGGCTCGGTAGGCTTTCCGTTCTGGCCGAGGAAGGTTACATGCATTGCTTTTGTGTATTTGTGGCCAAGCTTGAAGATGTGGCCGAGTTCGTTGCCCTTTTTCTGGTAGAAAACGCCTCCACAGCAGGCACATTTGTCGCCTTCTTTTACGGTGCGGACATCTGCGTTAATGTAGGGAGTGAAGTCCCGGAGTGGCTCAACATGCTTTACATGGTAGCCGTTTTTGCCGGCACCGGTGATTGCGTCGTGCATTCTGGCCTGGCCGTCTTTTACCACAGAAAAGTCCACTACAAGCGGGCATTTTGATGTCATTGGGCCGACAAAGCCGTGGCCAGCCTGAGCGTATTCGAGGATTTCTTCGTCTTCTGCAAGAACGACTTCGCTTGCTTTGAGAGTAGCGGCCAGTTTTGCTTCGTTTACATCGAGGTCTGAGCGGATGCAAACACAGGCGTAAGAAAGCGGGTAGTAGTCGCCGGCAGGATCCTTGACCCTTTTCCAGTTTTTTGCACAGTCGAGGGCAGAGTAGTCGAGTGAAGAATTGATTACGCGGTAAATGAGACACTTGATGAACATTTTTGGCGATTCATCAAAGAATTTTTCCATGTCATCGATAGAGAAAACATTGGGAGTCTCAACTTCTTCAAGAGCCTTGTCTGTTGCAGCGACTTTTTCGCCTTTTTTGTTTGTTGAGTCGTCGAGGGCACATTCAGCCTTTTCGACATTGGCGGCATAACCGCACTTTTCGTTAGGGCAGATGATAAGGGTGTCGTCGCCGATTGGAGACTCAACCATGAATTCTTCTGAGCCGCTTCCGCCCATTGCGCCAGAATCAGCTTTTACAGGAATGATTTTGAGGCCAAGTCGTTTGAAGATGCGGAAATAAGCTTTTTCGTAGGCCTTGTATGACTCGTCCAAAGATTCATCGTCAGCGTTCATGGTGTAGCCGTCAGCCATGATGAATTCCCGGCCTCGCATAACGCCGTATCTCGGGCGAATTTCGTCACGGTATTTTGTGTTGATTTGATAGAGGTTCACGGGAAGCTGCTTGTATGAGTCGAGACCGTCACGAACGATGGCTGTGTAGGCCTCTTCGGCTGTTGGAGAAACAACCATGTCCTGCTCGCCCCGGTTCTTTGCCTTGAGCATTTGTGGGCCCATTGTTTCCCAGCGGCCAGATTCCTTCCAGAGTTCGCCCGGTACAATTACGGTTGGCTTGAATTCCAAAGCGCCGGCAGTTTCGTTCCATTCCTCACGGATAATATTTTCGAGTTTGTAGAGAGAGCGTACGCCCAGCGGAAGATATGTATAAAGACCGTTTCCAAGTTTTCTGGTGATTCCTGCCCTGAGCATGAGTTTGTGGCTCGCGATTACGGCTTCGGCCGGAGCTTCGCGGAGAGTTGAAATATAGAATTTTGAAGTTTTCATAGAAGATATTTTATTGAAATGCAAGGGGTTTTACAACTGAGGGAAGAAACACAGAAGGGGAGATGTCTCTCCCCTGGGGTTCAAGCTTTGCTTTCACCCACACCCCTCTCTGCGGGGTAGGGAGTCGGTCGCCATTAGGCGAACAAACTCGTAAGACGAGTTTGTAGACGAGTCTCGGTAAGGGCTATGCCTGAACCGCACCCCCACAACGCCCCCCGATTAGTACTGCTAGTGGGGGGTATTCAGCTGTTAAATCCTCTCGCACACTTCGTCAATCACACCAAGAACACGGCGTGAAAGTTCTTCTTTCAGGGAAGTCGCATATTCTTTTTGAAAGGAAGATTTTATTGCCTCTGGGCTGGCAGTTTCGTCAAACAGTACTGCTGGTCGGATTCCGAGTGCGTCGGCGATTTTGTCGATGGTCTCTGGGGATGGGAAACGACCGCAGGCTTCCAAAGCACCAATGTATGAAGTGTTCATTCCAACGGCTTCTGCCAATTTTTCTTGTGTAATACCAGATTGTTTTCGGTAATATTTTAAATTCATTGTGAAAGTCTCTCGAATTCCCATGCAGATATTTTGAATGTATTTACTTCTAAAAATTATCATCTAAAAATAAAAATATTAAATTTAGTTGTAAATTCTTCTTTTTGGAATATAATCTTATTAACGAAAAGTAAGAATTTTGCTGAATATTGTCGGATTCTTATTTTTAGACTGTGGGGTATAAGAATCATGATTAAGAAAACACTTTTATTTGTGATTATTTTGGTGCATGGGGTCTTGTCGTTTTCATTGAAAGATAGCCGAATAAAAGAATTACAGAAGATCGTTTATGAAAAAAAGATAGCAAAAATTGAGAAAATATTAAAAAAGGACAACCAAGAAGAAAAAAAATATCTTTTGTTCTTCTCTGTACTTTCTAGAAACGAAGGAATTTGTTCATATCTTATAGAAAATGGTTTAGATGTAAATCAATTTGATGAGTACTATAATACGCCCTTACTGAAGGCTTGTTCTGTAAATGAAAATACAGAAATAGTAGATTTGCTATTACGAAAAGGAGCTTCGGTAAAGGCAAAAAACACAAAGTTTGCAACTCCCTTAATTATAGCATCGCAAATCCCGAATAATATAGAGACTGTGAGACTCTTATTACTTGCAAATTCTGATGTTAATGCGAAAGACATTAATGGTGAAACGCCATTAATAAAAGCAACGAAATCAAATTTGCTTGAAACTGTACAGTTATTGATAAAAAATAAAGCAGATATCAATTTAGTTGATAATAACAATAATACTGCATTGTTTTATGGAATTAAAAATAACAGCATGGAAGTTGTAAAAGAATTGTTGGCAAAAGGCGCTACTATAAGTATAAATGGTGATAAAGGCGATACTCTTGCTGAACTCGCGGGGGAAAATGACGAAATTCTTAAATTGCTGAAAGAGCATGGATATAAACCTAGTCCTACGGAACTTTGGAATGGCTTTACCGATGAAATGACTAAAAATCAAGTTATTGCAAGGGCAGATAAACTGTTGAATTCGAAGGGGTATGATTGTACTTGGGAACTAAATGGCCGTTCTGGAAGTATACCAAGAATTTTTTCTGCCGATGACCGATTGAATGATTTTGCCTTACCAACAGCTTTATTTAAATATAGATCACCTAATAGAGAATTTGAAAATATACATGGAAATATAGAGTTTTATTTCTATGAAAATAAATTATATGCAATAGAAATTCATTGGAATACAGATATACAAGATGCAGTAATTCAAAAAGCTATTGATAATTATGGAACAGATTATGAACTTAAAGATGATTTTGCTTATTACATTACAACTCCACAATATAATTTTGATGCAAAAGTATATTGTTGGAATAAAAATGGAAAAAAGGTTTATCTAAATAAAAAGAAATGTAGCTTTAATCCAAATTCATTGGTACTCACTGTATTTTCAAAAAATCTAATTCAGCGATATAAAGTTGATTTAAAAGAAAAGGAAGCAAAACAACGCCAACAAGCTGAAGAAGAACGCAAAAGAAATGCAGAAAGAATAAAATTTTAATTTCCAATAAGGAGACATGATAAAATGAAACAAATTGCAGATGAAATCAGAGGATTTGTAAAAGACACTCGAATTATTCCATCTCGTGCTAGAGGGGTGAAAATCATAAAAATTCGGGCTGGTGAAATTCGAGATGAAATGAAACAAAAATTACAGTGGAAAAAAGTAAGAAGTTCAAATGTCTGCGGAGCGTTACAAGCATTAAAGTTTGAAAGTTTTGCGGATGTAAAAAGAATTGCAATAGAAGGACCTGGTGTTGGAACAAATTGCATTATGACATTTGAAATATTATAACAAAATCTATGAAGTTAAAATAAATGTCGTTATATTGATGTTGATTGCTCTTTAGAAAAGGAGATTACAACTTATGAAATCAAGATTTATAAAACTTAGCAAAATTGCTCTATTTTTAGTTTGTTTTGTTTTTTTTATGCCTATTTCATGTGATATGAATGGTGTGGATTTAATCCGCATGTTCAATCGAATGGAAATGACAGAAAATAAAATATTATTATTGTTAGTTTTTGTAGCTTCTATCGTCAGTATTCTTATTTCTATAGCTTTTATAAAAAAGGAAGAGGAGGAATCTATTCTTCTAGATTGGAGCTTGCTTATTACAAGTATACTCGGAGGGGTGCTTTCAATCGGAAGAATGAACAGAGAATATTTCAGACTTCAAAGTGGAGCATATACAATTATAGCTGGATGGATTTTATCATTATTGTTTCTTATATGTGCAAGTTTATCTAGAGAAAAACATGTTCCTAAAAACAATAATAGTTTTTCTAAAGATACAGAACATTCGTCTTTATCGGAAGAGAATGTTCAAAGCAATGTTTGGGTTTGTACAAAGTGTGGCGCAACAAATCCTGTAGGAAGTGTGTTGTGCCAAAACTGCGGACATTAATGAGCGGTGATTTCTCTCTTTTGCAATTTCCCCAATTCCCCATGGAAAGACCATAACAGCTAATATATTATCCAAAACTGTACAAAATACCCAAAATTTGCTAATATATTAGCAATGATTCAGCTTGAACAAAAGACCGCTCCCCAGATTGCGGAAGAAATCGCACAAAGGGTACAGAAGCGGCGTAAAGAACGACATTTTTCTCAATCAGAACTTGCTTCGCGGGCAGGGGTGAGTTTTGCTTCTTACAAGAGATTTGAGCAAAAGCACGAAATTTCCTTTGATTCTCTTATAAAAATCGCGATTGCACTTGATATGGAAAAAGATTTCGATTCGCTTTTTGCGACACCTCAATTTTCTTCAATAGAGGAACTTATCGCAAGTGAAAAAAATTAATCGTCTCTCTGTGTTTTTCAATAATGGTTCTCAAAAAATGCTTGTCGGTACGCTTGCCTTGTACAAGGAGCGATTGGCGGCTTTTTCATATTCTGACGAGTGGCTTTCTTCTGGATTTTCAATTTCACCGTTTTCACTTCCTTTGGAAAAGAGGGTTTTTATTCCTGATTGGGAACCTTTCAGCGGCCTGCATGGAATATTCAACGATTCTTTGCCGGATGGATGGGGCAGGCTTTTAGTAGACCGCCTTCTTCTTCGTAATGGAATACAGCCTGAATCTCTTTCTGTTTTGGATAGGCTTGCGATTGTCGGTTCTAGTGGAATGGGGGCTTTGACTTACGAGCCGGAAAATTTTTTGACAGATTCTCCTGTTTTGTCTTCTGATTATGACGAACTTGCTTCTGAGTGTGAGAGAATCCTAAATTCTGAACTTTCCGAAAAGGACAAAGAGAATCTTGATTCAGTTTTTGCGGCTGGCGGTTCGTCGGGCGGTGCAAGACCAAAGATTTTTGCAAAGATTGATGGCGAGGATTGGATTGTGAAATTCCCATCCTCTGTTGATTCAAAAGAAATCGGTCTTGAAGAATATGAATATTGTGCGTGTGCAAAAAAATGCGGAATTTCTGTCAGTAAAACGCGTCTTTTTCCTTCAAAAAAATGTTCCGGGTATTTTGGAACAAAGCGATTTGACAGAAACAATTTTGGCGCAGGTCGTGTTCTTATGGCGAGTGCATCTGCTCTTTTGGAAACTTCGCATAGAATCCCAAATCTTGATTACAATACGCTTTTTCTTCTCACCCTAAAGCTTACGAAAAACAATGCTGATTTGGAAAATCTATTTCGTTTGATGTGCTTCAATGTCTTTGCGCACAACCGTGATGACCATTCAAAGAATTTCAGCTGGCTTTATAACGAATCACAAAAACAATGGCAGATTTCGCCAGCTTATGATTTGACTTACAGCAATTCAATCGGCGGGGAACATGCAACGACAATTGACGGTGAAGGAAAGAATCCAAGTGTAGAAAATCTTCTTTCCGTGGCACAAAAAAACGGAATTAAGCATTCACGGGCAAAAGAAATTGCTGGTGAAGTTAATTCCGTCGTAAGTTCAGAACTGTCTTCCTGGCTGCAGGCCAAAAGTTGAGTTTCTTTTCATAAATCACTACATCGAAAGGTGCAAATGTCTTGGCAAGCCGTCTACCATGATTGGCGAAAGCTCTGCCTGGATGAGCGGGTGGATGTAGTGAATCAAATCGTTGGTGACATAATCATCATCGGTAATCCACTCCAAAGGAACTTTCTTTTCGACATTGGCGATTTTTGAGACATCGGCTGTTTCGGTGATTACCATGTACGGATCGTCCGACACTCGTTTGATAACCACGACTTTGCCTGTCTCGCCCTCAAACGCTGCCTTTACCGCCGCTCCGCCCACGTTGTATGCCTCGGTGATGTCCGTTCGGCTGGTCATGTGGGCCGCGCACCGCTGCAATGTCGAAAGCTCGATGGCCCGTGCCTTAAGACCGAGCACGGCCGTGATTTTGTTCGCGAGGAATTTTGCGGTTCCGCTCATCTGCTTGTGGCCGAAAGCGTCCACGAATTCAACGTGCTCCGCAAGCTCAAAGACAAATCTTCCGTCAGCGACTTTTACGCCTTCTGAGACTGCCACGACGATTGATTTTCCTTTTTTTGAAAGTTCGTTGATTTTGCTGATGAAATGCTCCACGTCAAAGACCTTTTCCGGGAGATAAATCAAGTCCACGCCTTCACAGTCGTCTGATTTTGCAAGGGCTGCAGCCGCCGTGAGCCAGCCTGCGTTTCGACCCATGATTTCAACGATTGAGATTGTCGGATAGTCGTAAACATGGCCGTCTCTGATGATTTCCTTCATGGTGGCCGCAATGAATTTTGCAGCGCTTCCGTATCCAGGTGTGTGGTCGGTAATGGCCAGGTCATTGTCGATTGTTTTTGGAACGCCCACAAAACGGATGTCGCTGTTTATGGTTTTTGCATATTTTGAGAGCTTGTCGATGGTGTCCATTGAGTCGTTTCCACCGATATAGAAGAAGAATTTAATGTCCAGTTTTTTGAGAATTTCGAAAATTTTTTCGTAAGTTACCTTGTCCTTTTCGAAGTCGGGAAGCTTAAAGCGGCATGAGCCAAGGAAAGAAGATGGTGTTCGTTTGAGCAAGTCGATTGCCATTGTAGAGTTGAGCTTGTTGGTTAAATCGACATATTTTTCATCCAAAAGGCCTTTGATACCGTTACACATGCCGTAGATTTTATTTGCCCCACGATCCAGTGCGGTTTTGAAAACGCCTGCCAAACTTGAGTTGATTACTGCTGTTGGACCACCTGACTGACCAACGATTACATTTCCGTTCATAACTTGCTCCAAAAATTAACTTGTTAGAGATAAAACAGTCTAACCGACTTTAATATTGTATCACGAAAAATTATAAATACAAAGATAAATAAGAAAAAAAATCACCCGGAGTGAACCGAGTGATTATATGGGGGCACCCGACACTTCGTGTCGGTCGGGCTTTCCGCGAGCACTTTCGTTGTCGTGCTCGTTTCACTTCCGCTATTCGCTCCATACTTAGGTCGGCAATGCCGACCGTCGTACGCCAAAGGCGGTGCTACAATCCCTTGCCCTTAGAATGTCCAGACTACACCGATTGTTGGGGCGAAGAAGAAGGTGCCGTCCAAATCTTTTGTGAAGCTTTCGGTGGTAGAAGTGGTTGTGCCACCAACAGTACTCTCAACTTTGTCCTCTACTTTACGGAATCCAGTAGGAATCCAACCTGCGTAAAGGCTTGCGTAGAAGCCAAATTTTTCTGATGATCTGATGACGGCAGTTAAATCTGCTCCAAGGTTGAAGGTGAAAAATGTGTCTGTTACATCATGCTCTTCTGAAGAATCTAGAAAGACGAATTTTACTTTTCTTGGATAAATGCCTTCCTGAAGACCGATTCCGGCTGTCAATGCAAGGACAGCTTTGTCAGAGCGAATGAATGAATAACCGATACCAAGAGTTTCTACGATATTTACGCCAATACCCCTTTCAAGGCTTCCGTCATCAATATACAAATCACTAATTGTTCCGATACCAAGTGACAAAGCCCCTTTTACTGTAAAGCCGTTCTGGTGGTAGCCCAGATACATACCCTGAATGTCAAAGGCAACTTCTGTCTTTTTGTCTGTGAATGTATCTTCTGTGTCATAAAAGATACTGTCTTTTGCTTTATAGTTTGTGATTGGCACAGAAAAACCCAAACCAATGTTGTTAGTCCAGGTATTTGCGAAAAGGCTTGTAGACATGACGAGGGCGATAGCCGCACCGATAATAATCTTTTTCATTGACTGCTCCTTTTTTGTTAAGCTGAGATTTGATTTTGTGCTTAACATGTAAGTTTAATTATACGATGAGAGTTATTATCTGTCAAATTTTTTAGGATTATTTTAGGAAAAAAAGATTTCTGTGATTTTCTTCGGTCGCAAAGCAGCGATTCCCGATGCAGGGCAATTTCTTATTTTCCAAACACCTTCGTGAGCAAAACCTCCTGTTTTGCTCACTTCGACAGAATTTCGCATTGCAAAATTCTGTTTTGCTTTCTCCCTGCATCCAAACGAGCACAATAACGAAAGTGCTCGATGCAGGGCATCTGCTATTTCCCGAAGACTTCTTTAGCAATCCCAACACTCACCATAGCATCCTTGGCGTAGTAATCTGCTCCAATCTGGCTTGCGTAATCCGCCGTGAGGACGGCTCCCGCCCACCATGATTTTGCAGGTCTTTCCTACCGCGCCGAGTTTTTCCCGCAAAAGTTTGATTGTGTCTTCCATGTTGGCGACTGTCGTTGTCATCAGGGCGCTTAATCCCACCAGCTGAATGTCTTTTTCGAGCACGGTTTGGACGACCTTTTCTGCTGGGACGTTTTTTCCCAAGTCGATTACCGTCCTACTACACACAAATCTTGTCATCCCTCATAATTTCTGCTAATTTTTGGGGAATGACAAATACATCTACTCAGTATTCAGGCGAATTCGTATTCACAAAAGGCGGTAGCATTGATTTCGGAGAAATTCCAGAGGACATTGCGAAAACTATCAAAAGACAGGCCGGAAAAATCCGTCTTAGAATAGGCAAGCAAG
>DGTW01000277.1 GCA_002393835.1 Treponema sp. UBA4326 | reverse complement strand
GACTGGAAAGATAAAGGTTACGAAAAAGGCGAAAGTCAGAAATTCTGGCTGGATTTACTCTGCAATGTTTTTGGAATTAAAGACTTTGCAAATTTTGTATACTTTGAAAACCAGATAAAAGAAAAATTCACGGATAA
The DNA here is from genome assembly GCA_002393835.1 of Treponema sp. UBA4326. Taxonomy (GTDB): domain Bacteria; phylum Spirochaetota; class Spirochaetia; order Treponematales; family Treponemataceae; genus Treponema_D. The sequence continues at coordinate 3,043 of DGTW01000277.1, read as the reverse complement.
GACAATCACTAATTTTATAGACATTTATATTCCGTCCACAAAAGTAATGATTGAGCAGAAAAGCATCGACAAAGACCTTCGTGAACCTATTAGACAGTCTGATGGAACTTTATTAAATCCTTTCCAACAAGCTCGAAAATATATCTCTGGACTACCATTGTCGCAACACCCTCGATGGGTTGTTACAAGCAACTTTAAGTCATTCCTTGTTTACGATATGGAAAATCCGAACGGAGAGCCGGAAGAAATACTTCTCGAAAACCTTGAGAAAGAATATTACAGACTTTCGTTTATAACGGACGAGGGTAGTGTACACCTGAAAAAAGAGCTTGAAGTATCGAAGAAAGCCGGAGATATTATCGGCGAAATTTATGATGCCATTTTGAAACAGTACAAAGATGCTGATAATCCAAGTCCTGCAACATTAAAAAGCCTTAACATGCTTTGTGTTCGCATTGTATTCTGTCTTTATGCCGAAGATGCCGGAATTTTCGGACACAAGGCAATATTTGGTGATTATCTTAAACAGTTTGAAGCAAAAGACCTTCGCCGTGCCCTGCTTGACCTCTTCCAGATTTTAGACCAGAAGGAAGAGGAACGAGATGAATATCTTGAAGAATCTTTGGCGGCTTTCCCGTATGTAAACGGCGGACTTTTTACAGAGGAAGATAAAACTATTCCGCCACTTACAGAAGAAATTAAAGAACTTCTTGTAAAGCACGCTTCCAATGAATTCGATTGGAGCGAAATCAGCCCGACAATTTTCGGAGCAATTTTTGAGTCAACTCTTAACCCGGAAACCCGACGCTCTGGCGGTATGCACTACACAAGCATCGAAAATATTCACAAGGTCATAGACCCTCTTTTCCTTGATGATTTGAAAGCAGAATTTGAAGAGTTGAAACAGATAAAAAATACAGCAAACAGAATTGAAAAGGTGAAAGAATTTCATAAACGGCTCGGAACTCTTAAATTTTTAGACCCAGCCTGTGGTTCTGGAAACTTCCTTACAGAAACTTATTTGAGTCTGCGTAAACTTGGAAATGAATGTATAAAAGTAGAGCTTAACATCGGCGAAGGTGAACTTGCCCTTACCTACAAAGCAGAAGATTTAATACAAGTTTCAATTCAGCAATTCTACGGAATTGAGATAAACGACTTTGCCGCTGTAGTTGCAAAGACAGCCCTCTGGATTGCAGAAAGCCAGATGATGAAGGAAACTGCAAAAATAATCGAGAAAGACTTGAAGTTCCTCCCGTTACATACTTATGCAAATATCATTGAAGGAAATGCACTACGAGTTGATTGGGAGAGTGTAGTTCCAAAGAGTGAGCTCAATTACATTTTGGGAAATCCGCCGTTTGTAGGATTTACTTATCAGACTATAGAACAAAAAAACGACCTTGAATCAGTAATGAAAGGTTTTGGGAAAAACATTGATTATGTTGCGGGCTGGTATTATAAAGCCGCCCAAATGATGCAAGATACAAACATTCGTGCAGCCCTAGTTTCGACTAATTCAATAACTCAGGGCGAACAGGTTGCTGCAATCTGGAAGCCTATGTTTGAAAAATTCGGAATGAAATTTGATTTTGCATGGCGAACATTCCGCTGGGATAGCGAAGCAAATATCAAGGCTCATGTGCATTGTGTAATTATTGGATTCAGTTGTTCTGACGACAAGCGAACAAAGAAAATCTTTCTTAATGAATCTCAATCCATAAGCGCTAATAACATCAACGGCTATCTTTTGGATGCACCGGACATCTGGATTGAAGGACTTTCAAAACCATTATGCAGTACGCCATCTTTACTTAATGGAGGAAAACCAACAGAAGGTGGAAATCTGATTATAACTAACGAAGAAAAGGAAGAATATCTAAAAAAAGAGCCTCAAGGAGAAAAATTTTTACGCCCTTATATGATGGGTAAAGATTTTATCGAAAGGAATCCCCGCTGGTGTTTCTGGCTAGTCGGTGCAAATCCATCAGAATTAAAAAAATGTCCATTGTTGCTTAAAAGGATAGAAGCTGTCCGTTCATTCCGGCTTGAAAGTAAAAAAACTGCGACTCAAAAAAAAGCAGCTACACCGACATTGTTTGATGAAGTTAGAGAGTGTAAAAGTGATTATGTAGCTATTCCAAAAGTTTCTTCAGAACAGCGTCGCTATATACCTATGGAGTTTTTATCTAAAAACATTATCCCCGGTGATAAATTGTTTATGCTTCCAGATTCATCTCTTTATCATTTTGGTGTTCTAACCTCAAACGTCCACATGGCATGGATGCGTGCAGTCTGCGGACGATTAAAAAGCGATTACAGTTATTCAAACACAATCGTCTACAACAATTTCCCATGGCCAAATCCATCAGAAGAACAGAAAAAGAAAATAGAGCAAACCGCTCAGTCCATCCTCGATGCCCGTGCCCTTTACCCGGATTCTTCCCTTGCCGATTTGTACGACGAAACCTTAATGCCGCCGGAGCTTCGTAAAGCTCACCAGGCAAATGACCGAGCCGTAATGGCAGCCTACGGATTCAGCACCAAAATGACTGAATCGGAATGTGTTGCAGAGCTTTTCAAAATGTACGAAAAACTGACAGAAAAAATGCAGTGATGCATATAAAAGGAGCTGAATTGGGCAATCACTGATTGCCCAATTCACGGAAGTTCAAAAAGAAGGAAACCGTGAAGTAAAACTGGAAAATCCTTGAATCGCGTTAGGGATTGGAGCACCGCCGAAGGCGTTCGGGAGCGATGGGATTGCCCGGTCACGCCGGGCAATGACAGAGCGGACGAATGGAGCGATAGCGAAAGTGCGAAAAGCCCGGCGGCAGCGAAGCTGACGCAACGCCCAGATAAAAAAGTGAAGTCTGAAACTATTCTTCCACCCCCCCTTGTTACTCTACAACAGCCACTGCTTCAATTTCAACAAGTGCGCCTTTTGGTAAAGCAGCAACTTCAAAACAGCTGCGGGCAGGCTTTGAAATAAAGTACTTTTCATATATTGCATTGAAGGCTGCAAAGTCTGAAATGTGGGCGA
>DGTW01000031.1 GCA_002393835.1 Treponema sp. UBA4326 | reverse complement strand
CTCTTGCAAAGGAAATTCTCTCCGGACGCTTTGGGGAAGACAGCAAAATCCTCGTCAAAGCGGGTGAAGGCGGTCTTTTATTCGAGTAAAAAATGGCTCCCGGTCGTGAAAACGGCTTAGCGAAAGCGCAGACTAGTCTTTTCGTAAGCCGTTTCCGCTCCCTCGCGCCATTTTTGCCACAAAATACACATAATGGGTTTCTTCTGTCCCTGCTGACCGCTAATCTGGCAGAATTATATTTGAAGATATAAGATTGCCAGATACCTGTTTTTTGATATAATGGCAGTGATGAAAAAAGTTTTCCTTGCTTTAATGCTTCTTGCTTTTTGCCCGCTTGTCTTCGCCCATGTGGGGCTTGGCGGCTCATTTACTTATAATGCCTCGACTTCTCCATCTTGTGCCGCTTCTTTTACGGCCCGGAGTGACGAGTCTCCCTGGGGAATTTTTATGAATGCCCACCTGAAGGAAAATACGGTCTCGATTTTTGCTGATAACTGGTTTGTGAATGAACGGCTTGCCGAACATCTTGATTACTTTGTTCTCTGGGGAATCAGTCTTGGGGCCCGTTTTGAGAAAAAAAACTGTGATTTTGGCACTGGCTGTCGTTTTGGAGCCGGACTTGATTTTTTCTTTTTTAAGCGGCACCTTGAGATTTTTGCCCAGGCTGTCTGGAATCCTTATTTCGGCGTAAAAAATGAGGATGGAGACTGGTCGCCCCTTATCCGGCCGGTGAATTTTCCCTGTACAGCGGGACTGAGGATTTGGTTTTAAGCATAGGCCGCTCCGCCGTGGACTGGTGGCGCTAGCCAGCGACCGCAACGAAGTGAGGACGCCGAGCGTGAGCGAGCCAGGGAAGGGCGGCAGCTAAATAATCCTGCGCCTCTTTTGTATTATTGAAAAAAAAATCCATAGATTGTAAAATAGTTAAATATGTTCGATGTAAAGGATTCTGATTTTTTTGATGTCGAGGAAGAAGATTTCGACACTATTCTTGCACCAGATATTAATTTTCGGGGCACAATCCGCTTTGCAAAGCCCTTTATGATTCGCGGTAATGTTTCCGGCACCATTGATGCCACCAGCGACTTGGTAGTTGATACCAATGCCGTGGTCAATGCTGGAATCAATGCTTCCCGAGTTCTTGTCCGAGGCAAGGTTGAGGGAGATATTCGGGCAAAAGATGTTGTTTTTGTCACATCAACAGGTTCTGTCACCGGTGATATCGTTTCAAAAGAAGTTGTTCTGGAGCCGGGAGCGCATTTTTCTGGAAAATGCACCATGACTTCCAAATAATTCTGGAGTTTTTATGAAGAAAGTTTTATTGATTCTTGCCATTTGCTTTTCTTTTGCGGGGCTTTTTGCCCAGTCAAAGCCGGATGCTCTTGTTCTCTATCGTCAGGGCAACTATGCCGAGGCAATCAAGATTTGTGAGCAGGAAATTACCACGAATCCCCGTAACATTGACTCTTACTGCGTTCTTTGCTGGTCTCTTGTGCGAAACCGCCAGTATGCCGAGGGGGAACTTCGTGCCAATGAAGCCCGAAAGCTTGCTCCGGCAGATGTCCGCTTAATGGAAATTCTCGCCGAGGCAAAATATTATCAGGGAAAGAACAATGAGGCTCTGGAAATGTTCAGAACTTACATAGCCTCGGCTCCCTCAAACGCCGCCCGAATCGGAAACGCTTACTACTACATGGGTGAAATCTACATCCGTCAGGGAAAATACCAGCACGCCGACATCTCCATGACCACTGCCGTTTATACAGAGCCTTTGGTTGACATCTGGTGGACGAGATGCGGTTATGCCAGAGAAATGGCCGGAAGCTACGCAACAGCCCTTGAAGCCTATTCTAAGGCTCTTGAGCTAAAGGCTTCTAATGCTGATGCCGCCCGTGGAAAAGAGCGGGTTGCAGCACGATTACGATAATTTTTTTTATGAGTGATTTGAACAGAACTATTCATTTTGAGACATTGGGCTGCCGCTTGAATCAGGTTGAGAGTGAAGGGGCGGCCCGTTTTTTTAGCGACGCCGCTTTTTCCGTCACCATGGAGCCATTTACGGCAAAATCCTTTGATGAGAGCGTTATCCTCTGTGTGGTGAACACCTGCACTGTCACGGCAAAGGCTGAGCAGAAGGCTCGCCGGATTATCCGTATGCTATTGAAGTGCTGCCCCAATTCTGCCGTCGCCGTCACAGGCTGCTATGCCCAGCTTAATCAAAAAGAAATCATGGCCATTGACGAGAGGGTTTGCGTTCTTGGCGGACAGCACAAGGGAAGCCTTGCAGATTTGCCTCCTTTTCTCAAAAATCTTCTTGAAGAAAAGCCCGGTCTTTCAGGCTCAGAAATTTCCCGTGAAATTCAGAAAATCTTCGACAAAGAAAATAATTCTTCTGAACGGAATGTGATTACTTCTCCTTTCCGTCTTGCAACTGAGACTTTTATAAATCATTCCCGCTCTTCTTTGAAGATTCAGGACGGCTGTAACTGTGTCTGCACTTACTGCCGGATTCGCCTTGCCAGAGGAAAGTCTGTTTCCCTTGCCGCGAGTGAAGTTCTGGAGCGGGTAAAGGCCCTTGAAAAAGCGGGGCAGAGTGAAGTCGTCATCACTACGGTGAACATCGGCCAGTATTTGAGTGAATACGAAGGAAAGCGGGTGCGATTTGCCGAAGTTCTGGAGCTAGTCCTTGCCAATACGCAAAAAATCGGAATCCGAATTTCAAGCCTTTATCCTGAGATTGTCAATGAAAAGCTGGCCTGGGTTCTGGAAAATCCGAGGGTGCGGCCTTATTTCCATATTTCTGTTCAGAGCGGAAGTGATGCCGTTCTTGCAAAGATGAAGCGGCCTTACAAAATTGAAGCCGTTTACCGGGCCACAGAGCTTTTGCGAAAAGCCAAGAAAAACCCCTTCCTTGCCTGTGACATTATCGCAGGCTTCCCTGGTGAGAGCGACGAAGACTTTGATTTGACCCTCAAAATGCTTTCTGAATGTGGCTTTACTTATGTCCATGCTTTTCCCTTTAGTCCCCGTCCGGGAACAGAGGCCTTTAAAATGCGGCCCATGGTACCAAACTACATTACGGACAAGCGCATTGCCGCCCTGGAAGACTTCAACAAAAAATCAAAGACGGCTTACATCACTTCCTTTGTGGGGCAGACTCTTCCTGCTGTGTGCGAGACCGTCCACCGGGCAAAAGTTTTCAAAGACCGCCTTGTAGTTCATGCCGTAACGGAAAATTTTCTCCACTGTCAGCTGAATTTTTCGACCAAGGACTCGAATCTTCCTGTGGCTGGAAGTGAAATCCGTGTTAAAATCCTGCGACCGCTCAAGGATGGTGAAAAGACCGGCGAGAGTGATACTTTGGCGGAAGTTGTATCCTAGTTTTCTTATAAAAACATTGACATATATATCCGCTGAATATATCATTTAATATATCGATATATGTACGGAGGTTTTTATGGAATTGCCGAAATATGATTCAATGACAGCACGAAAAATGATTCACGCTTTCGTTCCAATCAGCCGTTTCAACAAGGGTGAGGCTGGAAAAATCATCGAAGAAGTCAAAAATGACGGGATCCGTGTCATCGTCAAGAATAATGAGCCGGAATGCGTAATTATTACGGTCGAAGAATACGACAAAATGATGGAGCTCTCCAACAGAGCAGTCTCTGTTTTCCAAAGCAAGGAAGAAGAAGAAAAACGCAAGGCTTTTATCCGAAAAATCCGTGAAAATGTGCCTGAACCTATACCACCGACAAGAAATCTTGCGGACACTATAAGGGAAGTTGGAACTATTGATATTGATGAGAATTCGGTCTGGGAACTTAGGAGGCTTGGTTGATATGCAAAAAACAATACTTTTTGATACTAATGTGCTTATTGACTTTTGGAAGAATTCCGCAAAACTAAAAGAACTTGAAATCTCAAAAGAAAAGTATGCTATTTGCGGAGTTGTTCGCTCTGAATTTCTTCATGGAGCAAAATCAAATTCTGAAATCGATGATATGTTAAAAATTTTCGCATCTTTTAGTAATCTCCCCAATGACGACTATGATTTTGACGGTGTGGGCTTTATGCTCCAGAATTTGCGAAAAAACGGCTACACAATTCCTTTTTCTGATGCGATGATTGCTTTTACCGCCATAAAATACGATGTTCCGCTTTGGACTCACGACAGGCATTTTGAGATTCTTCGGGCATTTTATCCAGAATTGATTCTTTATGAGGAAATATAGATTCTTACAGACAGACCTTGTTAAAATTTGCTTTAATCGGTGTGAATCTGTGCAATCTGTGGTTTATAAAAAAATTGCATTTCGCTATAATTACTATGTATGGAAACAAAAAACACTCCTCACGGAACAATTACCGATAACAATCACGCGGCTCTCTGGCACGGCCGTTTTGCTGAAGGTCCGGATGCCGCCGCCGTTGAATTTGAAACTTCTATTCATGTTGATGAGCGCATGGCTCTTGACGATATTCACGGTTCTATGGCTCATGCCGCAATGCTTTGTAAGCAGGGAATTATTTCAGCAGAGGAGAACAAGGCCATTCAGGAAGGTCTTTCTTCTATAGAAAAGGATTTGCAGTCCGGCTCACTTTCAATCGATTATTCTGCCGAGGACATTCATTCTTTTGTTGAGGCCACTTTGACTGACCGAATCGGAG
>DGTW01000192.1 GCA_002393835.1 Treponema sp. UBA4326 | reverse complement strand
AAATGTTTGAAAGCCGAATGTTCTTCGTGGATAAGCTCATTTCAATGGGAGCGAGAATTACGCTTTGCGATCCCCACCGGGCCGTAGTAAGCGGTCCTTGCACCCTTCATGGTGACAAACTCGTTTCTCCGGATGTTCGGGCTGGCATGGCAATGGTAATTGCGGCCCTCATTGCTCACGGCGAAAGTGAAATCAGTAATGTCTATCAGATTGAGAGGGGCTACGAAAATCTGGTTGAAAAACTGAAGTCCCTTGGTGCAAGAATCGAACAGGTTGAAATCGAAGACTAACTCGTGCTGCTGATTTTATTCAGCCGTGCGGGAAACGAAGACGAAGCAGACTATGAAGAGAATCAGCACCAAAAGGGAAACGCTTGCATAAATTGCACCTGCTCCCAGCATTATGACGAGGGCATAGTTAAAGACTCTAAAGGCATAGAGACCGCACTCCAGCACAAAGTAGAGAATCATGGTTATTGGCGGCATGAGGAAAATCCACTTGAATTTAAAAAGCTGGGCATCCTTGAGCCTGTAATTCCAGGCCATGCAAGCCATAAAAATGCAGCAAATCAGCATAATCAGGGGATAAGAAAGCCTGTAAACGAAGTCCGAGTTGTAAACTTCATAGGAATAACCGTATGAGCGTGTTTTTGGCAGGAATTTCATTAAAGAAATAAGGCTCATCTTAATCGAGCCGGCCGTAGCATCGCAGAGCAGGTTAAAGTCAGCCTGGGGGAGTCCCAGGACAAAATAATTGTTCAGGTAAGGCTCATTTTCTTGAACATATTCAGCATCATATTCGTAAACAGGAGAATTTCTGCCTCCCCGACCGCTTTTTGAAATGCTCTCCAGCATGAGGTAGGGAACATTTTTGAATGAGTCTTTGATGCCAAATCGTTTTTTTGCAAAATCATCAAAAGTTTCAGTTTTTTCTGAAAGCATTTTCGCATAGGGAACATAAAGAGAGCGTAAAAACCTTCCCTCGGCCGAGTAGGTGAAAAGTGAGAATCCCCGCAAGTATTGGATCATGCGGCCAGAATTCTTGACAGGTGTGATTCCCCGGATATAAACAACATCCTTTGTGCCGTCATCATGGGGAACTGAAAAATAAATGTTGTTGTAGGCCTCAAAACGGCGCAGATTCTCCACTTCCTCGATGAAGAAGCATTGGTCTTCAACCCGCCGGGCTACGATGGCCAGAAATTTCGCTACATCAGGATCCCTAGCCGCTACATCGGAAATGGCGGCAATTTCAAGGAACTGATAGTAAGACTCAATATTGTCTCCCCGAATGAAGGTCTTGTAAGCTTCCCTTTTCTTGCGGAAAATAACCTGTTCGTCAGTTTCGGTTATGGCCGTCGGGTCAAAAAGATGATTCCATGCTTCACTGGCAAGTCTGTTGGCTTCATCAAGATTTATGTCTTTTTTATTTCCGACTTCTACGGCCAGATATGCGTAATAGTGGGCATCAAACCATTTTTCTTTTGAGGCCGCATCTTTTGCCTTGTTGATGAGCGAAGTGATTGTCTCACCCTTTGTTTCTTTGACTGGAACGAAAACGAATTTCGGTGGCTCGGGCTTATCCAGAATCAGTTTAAGGGAATTTAGCTCTGCTTCAGAATGTTCCTTGATATAAAGGGCGTCCTTGTCTTTTGGATTAAGAAGAAGTGCATTGTATGAATACTCAAAGGCAAGGTTCATGTTTCCTTTTTCGTAATTTTCCTTGCTGAGACTCATAAATTCAGTAAAAAGAAGTGGCTTCAGCTTTGCGCGCACTTGTTTTTGCTCGAAAATTGGGATACAGACTTCGGTTATAAGGCTTATGCCAAAAACGATGATGATTGCGCTTATCATGGTTCGTCTGAAGTGGCTCATAATAAGCGGTGAATATCTGATTTTTGCTTTTTCGGCATTTTTACCGTAGGCAATTGCACAGCCAATCACGAAGGCACTGAGTACCAGGGCAGGAAGGAATTTGCAGAAAAATAGAAAACTTCTTACGAGAATATAGCTCCATTCTTCTCCTGGAAAAACATTCGGCACATTCTTCATTAAGACGGAAATTAGAAGGCAAAAGGCAAAAGCGAATATTGAATAGATTGCTACGATGATTCCTGTTTTTCTCATTCTTCATTCTCCAGAAGATAAGTGCCATTGAGCCTGTAGATTCCCATGAAAATTCCAAAGGCCGAGAAGAGCAGGCCGATGGCAAGATTCACAAGGATGATGAAGGGGTCTTTTATGCTGGTAACCCATGAAAGTTTGAGAGAAATTTCCCTGAAAAGACCCGGCATTATGTTCATGTAGTAGAGGTAATTTATGACAATTACGATGACGACACATGTAATGACGACGGCAACATTTGCCAGCTTCCATGAACTTGCGAATTGAAGGCCGAAAACCGAAAGAAGGGCAAGGCCGATAGAGGCAAAAGAAAGCCAGGCGAGAAAACCTAGAGCCGCACTGTATTCCCCTGCCGTAAGAAGAGCTGAATAGAGGGCGAGGGGATAAGTGACCAGTTTTGGAGGCTCCAGGGAATTTTTTATGAGAATGTCTGAATAAGGAAAGGCTGACTCGTTTTTTGCTGGAACATCGAAGAAGGGAACGACATGGTTTCCTGACTCCTGAAAGTCAGAAGTGTCGATAAAAAGGCCGTCCGCATTGCCGTATTCATCGATTCGAGAATAATAGATGACGCCACCAGCTTCCTTCCTGAAAAAACCGCTGCTTGTCATTGCGACTCTTGTTTCTTCAAGATTGCTTTCGTAGCGGTTGTAAAGTTTTAAGTCGGCCGGAACAAATAGAAGCCAGGAAAGAAGGCCAAAAATAAGGTATAGAATGAAGGAAAGACGATAGCTGCCTGGATGGCGGATTATGTATAAGATCAGAAGAACCTGAACGATGACACAAACCAAAGGAAAGGTGATTATAAGACCGCTGACAAAGAAACGCAGTGAAAAAAAAGAAGCTGGCAGGCCTGTAACGAACATGCTTAAATTGCAAGAGAACATGAATAGGCTTGCAAAAAGAAGCGTGCCTGCAAGGAGCGATACAAGATAAATAATTGTGAAATAAAGCGCGCGTTTCATTCTATTAAAAGACTATCACGAAAAAATAAAAAAGACCACTTCTTTTGAAGTGGCTTTTAGCAAGGCCTTTGACCTAGCCCAGGAAAACCTGACCGTGCTGGTCGATGGCAAGAATAGATTTGCACTCTGAGCAGCGGAAACGACCGGCTCTTGTGGCCTTGAGCCTCTTTGAGCAGACCGGGCAGCTGAAAATTTTTGGGAAGATGCTTTCTGAAACTGGAGTGCCCTGTTTGAAGAAGTTGATTGCGTCCTGCAAAGAATCTTTGATATTGAAGAACTGAGAGAATCCCAAAAGCTGGAATACCTCGTAAACTTTTGGCTGAATTTCGAGAAGAACGATGTCGCCGCCCTTTGGCTTAATCATTTTGAGGAAAGCTGTGAAAGAGCCAATGCCTGTAGATGAGACATAGTTGAGGGCAGAACAATTGAAGATTAAATTCACGAAACCTGCCTCAACAACTTTTGATATTCTCTTCTGGAAGAAACTTGAATTGTATGTGTCGATATAGCCGTTCAAGTAAATTACGAGACCATTATCAACATCATTGATTTTTTCAAGGTTAATCTTAAGACTATCATCTTTTTCGTCGTTAAAACCAGGAACAAGATTGTTATTGCTCATGCTACCCTACCTTAAATTCAAATTATATAAAGCCTTTTCTATAATACATCAAAAATCTCTATTTCGTCTAGCAAAATTTAGCATTTAAGAGATTTTTGTGACGGTGACCAGCCCCTGTCGAGGCGAATGATCGCACCATTAATATCGGCATTTTCAAGGAGAAATAAAGCAGTTTCTGCAAGAGAAGGCAAAGAAATCAGTGTTGAAAGGGGCATTTTTGCCTTTTGTTCAGCTCTTTGGCCTTCAGAAAGATACTCTGTGTAAACAAAGCCGGGGCAAATTGCGTTGCAGGTAATTCCAAAATCAGCATAGGCGGCTGCAGTAGAAGAGACGAGCACATTTAGGCCGGATTTTGCACCTGCATAGGCTGCATTCGTAGCAAATTCTGAGCGAAATGAGCTTCCTGTTCCTCCAAAAAGCAGGATTCTGCCGAATTGATTTTTCATCATGTGGGGCAGGGAAAAAGAAAGAAGGAAGCCTGGAAGGGCATAATCAAGGAGGGCAAGCCGTCTCCAGTCAGAAAGACTTGTCTCATGCAGGCTTTTTTGCAGGAAGGGGCCGAAACAAAGGCAGAGAATGTCAGATTTTTGAGCTGCCTGAGCCAGCCGTGAAGAGGCAAGAAAGTCAAAGGAAGATTCGTTAAGTTCCTGAATTAAAATTTCAGGCTCCTTTCCAGAGATTTTTTCGATTTTTTTTGAGAGAAGGGCAGATTTTTCGCTTTTGTGTCCGCCGTGAATCAGGAGACTTGCTCCGGAAGAAGCCAGTGCAAGTGAAAGTTCTGCGCCGATTCCCCCCGTGCCTCCGACAACGAGTGCTGTTTTTCCTTCAAAGACATTTTCCTTCATGTTGATTATTTTAATGTCAAAGCACTTTAGAAACAAGTTCGTCTTGTGCCGAAAAGCGACTTGACCCAAAATTCTTTTTGGCTAAACTTATTCTATGAATCTTTCAAATGTCGTGATTATTTTGTGCCGACCGGAAGAAAGCCGGAATGTGGGAGCTGTGTGCCGGGCTATGGCCAACAATGGACTTAAAAATCTCAGGATTGTGGGCAAAAAAGAAGATTTTGATGAGGAAAGGGTGCGAATTCTTGCCATTCATGCCGCTTCAATTTGGGAAAATGCCCTTTTCTTCAATTCCATTACGGAAGCGGCCAGCGATTGCACTATTGTGGCCGGAACGACACGACGGCGGGGCAAAAAGCGGGGAAAGCTTCTTTTGCCGGAAGAATTCGCTGACACGGCAGATGGAATTTCCGTGGACGGAAAGGTTGCCGTCGTTTTCGGAAACGAGAGGACTGGCCTTGAAGAAGAAGAGCTGGACGAGTGCACCATGGGCGTGACAATTCCTTCAAGCGAAGAATTTGGTTCCCTTAATTTGTCTCATGCCGTTCAGATTATTTCCTACCATATTTTCAGAAAATCTCTCGAAGATAAAAACAAGCTTTCAAGGGGCTCACTTCCTGTTTCTTTGGAAAGACTTGGAAAAACAGTTGATGAAATAACAGACAGCCTTCAGAAAATTGGCTTTTTCAAGCTGGCAGGCAGGCCGGACATGGAAAAATTCTGGAGGGACATCCTTTCACGAGCCGCTTTAAGCGAAAGTGAGGCCAAGTACATCGAAAAAGTCTTTAACAAGGCGGCAGGCCTTATCGGAAAGAGCAGGGAAAGCTGAGCTTAGCCCTATACGATGATGTCTTTTGGCTCGATTGTGTCGCCCTCGCTGTAAATTAGGGCCGCCTTCTGTATGCACTTTTCCAGCTGGCGAACATTTCCTTTCCAGCTTAAGGTTTGCATGACTTGTATCGCTGACGGCGAGATTTTCTTTGCAATTTTGTTCCGACGCAGGAATTCTTCACAGAGCTCGGGTATGTCAGTCAGTCTGTCCCTGAGGGGAGGAATTTTGATGGTGACATCGTTTATCCGATAAAACAAATCTTCACGGAAAGTTCCAAGCCTTATTTTTTGCTCCAGGTTTGCGTTGGTGGCAAAAATCATTCGGTTATCAACTGAAATTTCCTTGTTTGAGCCAATTCTGCTTACAAGTCCTTCACCAAGAACTTTGAGGAGCTTTGTCTGTACATTTGGACTTATTTCCCCGATTTCATCCAAAAAGAGAGTTCCCTTATCCGTCTCTTCAAAAAGGCCTTTTCCCGGAATTGCGCCGGTAAATGCTCCTGCCGTAACTCCAAAAAGCTTTGACTCAACCAAAGTTTCATTCATGTTTGAGAGGACTTCATTCTTAAAATTTTTATCTCTTCTGGGAGAAAGCTCATGGATTGCCCTTGCCACCGTGCTTTTTCCTGTGCCTGTTTCTCCAAGGAGAAGAACGGAGACATCAAAGGCGGCGATTTTGACAATATCTGCCTTCAGTTTTTGTATTGCGGGTGAAGAGCCGACTATCGAGGCGTAAGTTGGGCTTTGCTGGCAAAGAATATCTTCATTGGGAATAGTAAGTGGCATCACTTTTTGCTCATCGCCATGCAGAAGAAGGTCTTTCAACTGGTCTAGATTTTTGTAAACTGAATAGAGCAGGGATTTGTCTTTAGTGAATTCAATGAAAGCGGGACTTAAGCATTTTTCGGATACAAGCAGGGGTTCGTCATGGAATTTTTGGACTAGATTTGCAAATGCAGGTAAGGTTGACGCAAAACGGACTGTTTTTGGAGAATTTTCCCGCGCAAAGACAAGCTCATCGATTCTATTTGCAAATAAGATGACGAAATGGGCCATTTTCAGCTTTCTTTTTTCTCCAGGCTTTCAACATGGTAAATTCCGTCTTCTGTTTTTTTGCCTTTTTTGAAGAGCCGGGTAAAAATCAGCAGAATCTTGTACCAGATGTAGGGGAAAATCAAGAAGATTTTGAGGGGGCTGTGGCCTATCTCGTTCCAGATTTCTTTTCCGGCATCGAAGGTTTTTTCGTTTACCCTTCGGATTCGTCCCGCAAAGATGCCAAGGCAGTCCCTGTAGTACAAAAAGATGCTTGAAGAGAATTTGTCCCGGCGGTGATAAGACCAAAGATTTTTTTCTTTGATGCCGTCGCTGACGATGACAAGGGAAGGGGAGGCCTTGTGAATAGCCTGAACGACATTTTCTTCGGCACTTTTTGGAAAATAGCCTACATAGCGGCCCACAATCCGCAGTTCCCGGAAAGTATCGTGAACATTGTGCTCGGCTTTTTGAAGGGTTTTTTTGCGTGCTCCCAGCATGTAAAGTGATTTATAGTGGCTGTCCAGGGCGTTGAGAATCTGAATGACTGCGGTGAAGGGATTGTAGCGCACAGGAACTTGCAGTTTGAGAAAACGCGCTCCTTTTAAAATGCTTTTTGAGATTGGGAGAATCAAATCGGCATTCCGAAGACAATCACCCAGGTCCTTTTTTTTATTGCGGGCCTTGAGCAAATCCCAAATAGTAAGGAAAACAATCTGCTTGGTTCCGGGTTTTTCGAGGATTTTCATTATTTCTTCTTCGAGATTTTCCGGACGGCATACATCAACAGGCACGCCAAGCAATTCTATTCTGGTCATTTTTAGACTCTCTTTTTTAATTTATCCACAGATTAGCATAGATTTGCTGGGATTACAATAAGGACTGAATGGCGGCAATTCCATAGAGGGCGGCGGTTTCACAGCGAAGGATATTGGTCTTTAAGTGAACGGAAAGAAAACCTGATTTTTGCAGGGCTGCTATTTCAAGCGGGGAAAGGCCGCCTTCACTTCCGCAAAAAAGAGCGATTTTTTTAGTGAAGTTTGCTTCTCCAGAAAATGCTGAATGAAGGCTGTCGGCTGCTTCCCGGATAGTTACCGTGGATTCATTACGCTCGTAGAGAACTAGGGCGAGTTTTTCTGATTGTGAAAGGCTTTCTGTTTCATTTTGCCAGAGCTGGCAGGCTTGAGACAGGCTCATGCAGTCACTGATGACGGTGTTTACGGGGCTTCCGCTTTGCTGGCGGGCTTCTTTTATGATTCTCTCAAAGCGGTCAGAGCGGAAATTGATTTTCTCGCTGCCCTTTTGGGAAAACTCTGTCTGAACAGGAATGATTCTTGCCACTCCGCACTCGGTTGCCTGGCGGACAATCAAATCGAATTTGGATGATTTTGGAAGGGCCATAAAAAGAGTGAATTCTGTAGCTTCAATTGAAGCCGTTTCTTCCGGCTGGTTTTCTCCTTCCTGTCCTTCAAGAATGTCACAGACTTGCAAAATGATTTTCTTGCCTTTTTCGTCAATTTTGCAGACCGTCATGCTCTGTAATTCTCCAGAGGGAAGGCGAGCGTAAATCATGTCGCCATTTTTGAGTCTGAGGACATTTCGAAGGTAACGGTAATCCTTTCCGATTATTGTGAGAAGACCGTCGGAATCAATATTTTTTTGAGAAATGTACTGTCTCAACTATTTTTTCTCTTTTTCTTCAAGTACAGCCAGTTCCTGCAATTCTTTGAGAGTCTTTGTGTTTTTTATAAGCTCGCTGAAATTTTCATTTTGAAGAATAGAAATGGCTTCGTTAAGCTGGATATCGTAGTCCAGGTCGTAGAGCATGGTTCCTTTCGTTTTGTTGACTTCATTTCGGACGAGTTTTCTCAGGCTGGCTTCGTCAATTTCACTGTATTTCTTCTTTAAGGTTTTTGCAAAATCGCTAATCTGCTTTTCGCTCAAATCTGAACGGCCGTCAACGAAATCTGCAATCTCAGTTGACTTGTAAAGCTCCAGGTACTGCTTTTCGCCTTCCTCGCTCAAAACCGGGAATAAAATTTCCCTGTCCGGGGGAATTCCGATTTTATCGATGTTTACATCGCTGGGAGTGTAGTAACGGGCCATGGTAATTTTGATTCCGTCCGTTGAAGAAAGGGGAAGAACCTGCTGAACAGAGCCTTTTCCGTAAGTTCTCTGGCCAACAAGGTAAGCCAGGTGATTGTCTTTTAGTGCTCCGCTTACGATTTCAGAGGCGGAGGCACTTCCCTTGTTGATGAGGACGACAATGGGCATGTTGCGGATTTTTGTCTTTTTTGCCGTGGCTGTAAAAACAGAATTCTCAAATGAAAGGCGGCTTTTTGTCGAGACAATCGGCCCGTTGTCGATGAATTTGTCTGCGATGTCGGCGGCACTGGTGATAAGTCCGCCCGGGTTGTTTCGCAAGTCAATGATAAGGCTGGTGGCAAAATTGCTTGCGAATGAATCCAAGGCTTCCTGCATGCGCTCAACTGTCTGTGGTGTGAATTCGATTAGGCGCACGTATCCGATTTTTGTGCCTTCAATCATGCCGTATTTGACTGTCGGGACTTCGATTATCGCCCGGACCAGCGTTACCGGGAATTCCATGTTCTTTCCACGGCGGATAACCAAGTCAACGCTCTCTCCGACCTTTCCCCGGAGCATGTCCAAAACCTGTTCCATGGTGATGGTGGAAGTGTCAGTTCCGTTGATTGAGATGATTAAGTCTCCGGCTAAAATTCCTGCCCTGAATCCAGGTGTGTCTTCAACCGGGGAGGCGACTTCGACAAAGGCTGGTTTTTCGGGGCTTGTCTCTATCGGTTTTGAAATTTGCAGGCCAACGCCGCCGAAAGAGCCTGAAGTCGTGTCGTTTATGTTGCGGAAACTTGATTTGTCGAGGTAAACGGTGTATGGGTCTTTAAGGGCTTCCATTATGCCTTTTAGGGCACCCTCATACAAAACCTGAGGATCGACTTCATCAACATAATTTCTCTGGACGAAATCGAAAACGCCGTTCATAACTTCCATATATTGGCGTGATTTACTTGTTTTTTCAGTTGCAGAATCTGAACTTGACTGGGCAAAGCACTGGGATGCAAGAATGGCAATTATAAAAATCAAAAGAAGTGAATTTATTCGTTTTAGACATGATTCAAAATTTTTCATACTAATCCCATTTTATGTTTCTATAGGATAAAAATCAATCTTTATAAAGAAAGAAAAGTGTGTTATAATCAACTTTATGCAAATTATTCCAGTGGCAAGCGGCAAAGGCGGTGTTGGAAAAAGCCTTCTCTCCGCAAATTTAGCAATAGCTCTTGGTCAGGCGGGAAAAAAAGTCGTTCTCGCTGATTTGGACTTGGGAGCTTCAAACCTTCATCTTGTTATCGGTCAAAATTCACCTAAAAAAGGAATAGGAACTTTCCTTACGGGAGAGTCTAAATTTGAAGATATAATCATGCCCACAGATTACAAAAATGTAAGTTTCATTGCGGGCGATTCAGAAATTCCAGGTTTAAGCGCGCTCAAGGTGGCTCAAAAAAATGCCCTCATCAAAAAATTCCACAGCGTTGATGCTGATTATTTGATTGTCGATTTGGGAGCTGGAACTCACCTTACTATCCTTGATCTCTTCCTCACTTCACCTCAGGGAATCATCGTCACGGCTCCTACCGTTACGGCAACGCTGAATGGCTATCTCTTTCTCAAAAATGCTGTCTTCCGTCTCATGGCGGCTACTTTCAAAAAAAATTCCAAGGCCGCTGACTTCATCACAAGGCTTAGGAGCGATTCGGCTTCACTTCAAAAATTATACATTCCGAAACTTATCGAAAAAATTAACGAAATTGATCCCGAAAACGGCGAAAAATTCAGGCGTCGTCTTTCCCAGTTCCGGCCTCGCCTTATTATGAACATGATTGACGAGCCGAAAGATGCCGACAAGGCTCAGAAAATCCGCCGTTCTTGCCAGCAGTACCTTGGTCTTGAAGTTGAGTCCCTTGGCGTAATGTACCGGGATTCAATGCAGGACAAGGCCCTTTCTTCAAGCCTGCCGGTCACTGTCTACAAGCCCAATTCAGTCCTTGCCCAGGCAATTTTCCGAATTGCGGATAAAATCATGCAGGCAGAGAAGCTTGATTTTGACGAAAGCTTTGAAATGGCAAATGAAGAGGCAAGCGACGATTATTCGGCAAAACTTTCTTATGTTGAGGATTTGGTTGGTTCTGGTGCACTTAGTGTCAGCGAGCTTGCAGAAATGATAAAAACTCAGCAGTACGAGCTGGCCCAGCTCAAAAACGAGAATACAATGCTAAAAGCCCGCCTGGTTAAGGCGGCAAAACAAGGATTCAAATTATGATTTTACCACTCTACATAAATTATCCAAGTTGGATTCACCCGGAGATTTTCCCAGGCCTGCCCTTTTTGTCTTTGCTCCGCTGGTACGGCCTCATGTACATCTTCGCTTTTGGAACGGCCTTTTTTGTCCTCAAAAAATTGCTGAAGGAAGGTGCTCTGGACTCAACAAAGGCTGACGGCACTTTGAGAAAGGCCAGCGAAGACGATATTTTCAGCTTCATTGCCACAGGAATCGTTTTCCTGCTGATTGGCGCCCGGGTTTTCTCAACTCTAGTCTATGACACATCTGGAATTTATTTCAAAAAGCCCTGGCTGATTTTCTGGCCCTTTCAGAACGGCCGCTTTACGGGCCTTGCCGGTATGAGCTACCACGGTGGCTTTATCGGCGGCCTTTTGGGAATGATTTTCTGGTGCTGGCGGCACAAAGTATCTTTTTTCAAATGGTCTGACGCAATGGTAACGGCAATTCCCCTTGGCTACACCTTTGGCCGAATCGGAAACTTTATGAACGGCGAGCTTTACGGTCGCATTACCACAGCCCCCTGGGGCATGGTCTTCCCCCACGCCGAAAAATTCTCATCCTCATTGCCCTGGGTGCGTGAATTCATGCAGAAAATCGGAATGGAAGCAAATACGGCCCTTGTCAATCTTCCCCGCCATCCAAGTCAGCTCTACGAAGCCTTTTTCGAGGGTCTAGTTCTCTTTTCAATCATCTGGCTCCTGCACAAAAAGAAGCCTTTCGACGGATTTTCAGGCGGCATCTACACCGCAGGCTACGGCATCTTCCGCTTTTTCATCGAGTACTTCCGTGAACCGGACGCAGACATAGGCTACCGTATCGCTGCAGACACAAATGCCCCAATCTACATGAACACAAGCCTGCTGAACATCTCCACAGGCCAGATTCTGTGCTTCCTGATGATTCTCGGAGGAATTGGAGTGGCAGTGACGGGATGGATGTTGAAACGGAAAGTGGAAAACTGAAAGTTGAAAGTTGAAAGTTGAAAACTGAAAACGGAAAGCTGAAAGTGGAAAACTGAAAACTGTTTTACGCCAATTTTTCTATGCCTGAAAAATCTTTGAGAAGCTGATTAACGCTAAATAGTTCGAATAAAACCGAACCTAGCCGATAAAAGCAAAAAAAACAGGCGGAGTCGTGGTTCTGGCACGAGCTCGCCTGAGCTTTGCTCACTGCGAGGTTCGGGACAGGTTCACGACGGGAGCCTGTTTTTTTTATGTTCGATAATTCTGTTTTATTCCGAAAGACTAAGCGTTAATCAACTCCGCAAGTTTATCACTTGTGAAGCCGAAATGCTCTGCTACTTTCTTTGCAGGACCTGACTCACCGAAATGGTCAATCGTGAACAAGTCTTTTTTGCTTGAGACATAAGCTTCCCAGCCAGTCTTGCATCCGGCTTCGGCTACGATTACGCGGCCTTTTCCGAGAATCTTTTTTTGGAAATCTTCGCTCTGTGACTCAAAGAGGTTCTTGTCGAGGATTGAGACAACCCGGACAGCCTTTCCGCTTACTTTTGCGGCAGCTTCCAGAGCCATGTTCACTTCTGAGCCTGTTGCGACGATTGTGACATCAGGATTTTCGGCACCTGTTTTTACGATGTAGGCACCTTTTTTGATTGTCTCACGCCAGTTTTTGTCTTCTTTTGCGTAAACAGGAACATTCTGTCTTGTGAGGGCGAAAAGAACAGGATGGTCTTTTGCCTCCATTGCCATGTGCCATGCCGCAACTGTCTCTTCGGCATCGCCCGGGCGCAAAACCTGCAAATTCGGAATTGAACGGAGAGAAGAAAGCTGTTCGATTGGCTGATGGGTCGGGCCGTCCTCACCGAGGTAGATTGAATCGTGAGTGAGGTCGTAGATTACCGGCTGCTTCATGAGGGCTGCAAGTCGGATTGAAGGGCGCATGTAGTCAGAGAAGACGAGGTAGGTTGCACAGTATGGGCGAAGGCCGCCGTGCAAAGATATGCCCGCACATTCTGAAGCCATGCCGAATTCTCGGATACCGAACTCGATTGAGCGTCCTTTGCGGTTTTCTGGTGAGAATGTGCCGTTGTCGCACTTCATTCCTGATTTGTTTGAGCCTTTGAGGTCAGCTGAGCCGCCGACAAGGTATGAGTAGCGCAAGCCCATTGCATTAATCATATCACCTGAAGCAGTTCGTGTTGCAACTGATTTTCCGACTTCGTATGTAGGGTCATCGGCAGTGCCATCAGCAGTACCCTCGTAAGAAGCCTTCCATTCTTTTGCAAGCTCCGGGTTTTCTTTTGCCCAAGCAGCGAATTCAGCATTCCAGTCAGACTCTCGTTTTGCGAATTCTGCTTTTTTGTCAGCGAAATATTTTACGGCCTCTTCATCAATCTGGAAGAATTTCTCCGGGTCAAGGCCCAGGTTCTTTTTAGTTTCTGCAACATCAGCTTCTCCAAGAGGCTCACCGTGAACTGAAGGAGTGCCCTGTTTTGGAGCGAATTTACCGATTACAGATTTGAGCATGATGAGGGTCGGCTTGTTTTCTTTTTTTTTGGCCTGTTCGATGAGGGATGCAACGCCTTCAACATCGTACATGTCCCCTTTAAGAACCTGCCAGCCGTATGCCTCGTAGCGTTTTCCGATATCCTCTGTGAAAGTAATGTCGGTTGAGCCGTCGATTGAGATTTTGTTCTGATCGTAGAAGACGATGAGCTTACCAAGTTTGTTGTGGCCTGCGAAAGAAGATGCTTCTGATGAAACGCCCTCTTCGAGACAGCCTTCGCCAACCAGAGCATAAGTATAGTGATTTACGATTTTGTGGTTTGCTGTGTTGTATTTTGCCTCAAGCATTGACTCAGCTAGAGCCATACCTACGGCAAGGGCAATTCCCTGACCGAGAGGACCTGATGTATTTTCTACGCCGTCACAAAGGCCGTACTCCGGATGACCACAGCATGGAGAGCCTACCTGGCGGAAATTCTTTATGTCGTCAAGGGTAACTTTGTATCCAGCAAGATGAAGGATTGAATACAAAAGCATTGAGCCGTGTCCTGCAGAAAGTACGAAGCGGTCACGGTCTGCCCATTTTGAATTTGCGGGGTTGTGCTTTAAAACCTCCCCGTACAAAAGTGCGGCAAGTTCTGCGGTGCCCAGCGGAAGACCCGGATGTCCTGAATTTGCCTTCTGAATAGCGTCAATCGAAAGACTACGAATAGTTTTTGCGACAGCAGCGATTCCCTTAGAGTTCATATAAAAACCCTCCTTTAAAAATATCATTAGCCACCTGCAATTTGCTAGATGACATTGAATCTGTTTTTCTTAACTTTGTCCAAGGCAGAAATCAGAAGCGGTTTTATGTCCTCAAAGTTCATTTCCATGCCTTCAAGGGAAAGCTCCATGGCACAGGCCTCTTCTTCTTCGCAATCGTTGTCGTCTGAAAGAATCTCGAGAATGTGCGAAACATGAGTATAGAGCTGTGACAATGTGACAAGTTCCTGCTGAGGAAGCTGATCCAGCTCCTTGTTATCGCAATCGAGTTCACAAACAAGCGAACCTACTTCTGTGAAGAGGGCGAGGGCACGATGACGGAGGGAACCGTTCGCAAAATCTGCAAACCAATTATACTTTTTGCGAAGTATAGCATTTCTATTGACGATTTGCAATCTGAGCAATTCTTTCTCTTCTTTAGAAATGTCCAGCTGGCTTGGAATTATTTTTTCGAATATCTCATTGAGGTTGTCTTTTTTCTCGTACATCTGGTCTTTGAGATAGCAGTCAATCACAAAATCTGGAAGGGCAAAGAAAGGAATTGCCCGATCGTCGCCTTCATATAAGTCAGCATTCCATTTTCCCACGGCAGGAACATCCTGACCTTTGAACCAGAAGCGGGTTTCCACTCCGAAAAGTTCCAAATCAACTTTTTTTGAGATGTCTAAGAATTCGTGGATGGAGCCGCAGTTTGGCACGCAAAGTTCACTTCGATGCTCGTAAAAGACATTTGCAAGCTGCTCTTCGATTGAAGAACAAGGACCCATGCGGTCAAAACTTTCGATTAAGGCATTTTCCAGAGTGTCATACCATTTGTGGCGCTCAAAGTCCTCGGCGTTAATTTGAAAAGGATTGAGTTTGTGCGTAAGGACTGGAATGATTTCGATTATTCCCTTGTCCCAGTCATAGACCCGGCATAAAATCCTGTCGCCGTATTTGAAATCAATCTTGTCAAAAATCGGCTCCATGGAAATGCCGGTTAGGCTGAGCTTTAGCGGCAATTCGAAGCCTTTTTCGGCTATGTGCAAATCCTTGCAGGCAGGGTCTGAGCTGATGTATTGGGCGGAAAATTCATCGCCATAGAGACAGAACATGTCTCTGGCCGTATTGCAGTCTGTTGAGAAAAGTTTTTTGGGAAGGGATTGTCCCAGAAATTCAAAGTCCAGGGAGTAGGAAAGAACATCCAGGTCAACGAAGGGCATACACCTGTCGCCCGGAACAAAGACTTTCTGCTCAATTTCCTGCTGGGTCGGAACAAAACTGAAAAGCTGCCCGGTAAAGGCCGCTGCCCTGGTGATGTACATTTTTTTCTGCAGGGCAAAAGCTCTCGGGTCATTGTCGAGGAAATCCTTAAGTTCTTCGAGCGAAATTTTATGCCCCAGACCGCAGAGCATGACGAGAAGTTCCTTTGCTGAAAAAGGCATCGGATAAGTTCTGAGAAAATTAGTCAAAAAGTTTTCTATTGAAACACTCACGATATAAAGATACTAAAAAAATGATGAAAAAGCAAAGAGTGAGATTACAAAGAAAAGATTAGAATTTTCTTTTATTCAGCCCTGCTTTTTTTTGATGTCAGCCTGAACCACATCCAGTAGTATCTTCGGTTAAAAAAGACCAGGAGTTTTGCCATCCCGAAAGAAATAGCGTAAATAAAAATAAAGCCGAGAATTATCATTAAAAGCGGCATGTTGTCAAAATCAAGGAAAAAGTAGGGAATTTTGTCGCCGGCGATTACATTTCCCTGAATCAGGGCGATTATGATTGCCGCATAAACCGTTACGAAAGCCGTTCCATTCCAGAGCTGGCGGAAGCTCAAAAGGCCGAGCGGAGAGTCATTCAAAACAAATGAAAGGATTGTCAAAAGAGGAATCAAAAGATGCATAAAAAACATGTCGATTCGAAGGATGTGCATATGCTGACTGAAGAATGGAAGCTGACTGAGCAAAACTACGATTAAAATAAGACTTTCTGCCACAGAGCTTGAAAGACGGATAAAATAGACCAGGGAGCGGGTCAGCTCAGTCTTGCGGGTAATTTCGATTATGTTGATTATGATAAAGGCACTTGTCAGGATTGTGGTGAAGATTGTTCCGTCTACGGTCATCCATCTGAAGGTAAGCAGACCTTCCTTGTCGAACTTGAAGATGAAGTAAACCGAAAAAATCCCGCAGAGGACAATGAGAGCAGAAATGGCGATGTTGAGGATTTTTTTTGTCCTGTAACGCCTGTCAAAACCAGCGATGACCTGATCAATATTCATTTTTTCCCTCCTTTAAAAACACCGCGTTAGGCGGTCTTGCATGGAAGCAACGAATCTGCAAGTTTTCGTCAACGGCGAAAACTTGGCCGTGATAAAATTACAGGGATGTAATTTTATCATGCCTCCTTTTGCAGGGCAGGCTTGTGCCTCCTGAAAAAACAAAGATATAAAAGGGAAACAAGACCGACTGTAAGCGTAGCCCGGACTAGCAGGTAAAGCATCCACTGCCACTTTTCCGTCAAAACCAGCCCCAGGGGATTTACATAAGAAGAGAAAAAATTAACCCAGTGATAGACACCCACAGGCTGATTCTGCTGATAGGCAATGGGCATGAGCAGGGAATTCATATAAAAAGAAGGAATATCAAGAAGCAGAATGCCTGAAAGAGCCTTTTTTAAGTCAGGAAGCGAAAGGCCACATTCTTTGTTGAGAGCCAGATATATGCTGAACGAGGCCAGCAGGGCATGGTAAATAAAAAACTGGTAAACCCTGACATTTGTAAAATAATCAGCAATCGTGTTGAACTCTCCTGCAATCGTAGCCATGGGAATTGCAATCAAGGCACCAATTGTTCCAGTCGGAAACATGATGGCATAGAGCCAGTGCCTGAGGCCTTCATTTTTTGAAAAATTACAGAAAGCGATGAAAAAAATCTGGATTGAGCAAAGCTCAAAAGGCAGGTGCTCGGGGGCAATAACCGGCGTATATAGCCCGAGGCTTTTATAAGCAAGTTCCGGCTTTCCGTTAACCTGAGTGAGGACGGAATCAACCAGAGGAAGAATCTGCACTGAGGAAAAATATTTTATGATTTCGGAAAAAACGGCAATTCCAAGAGCGACTTTTAAGAGAGCACTCATAGATGGTTTTGTTTTTATAAGCAGAATTAGAGAAGAGACAGTCAAAAAAAATGAAACAGCAATCCAGATTAAATGCCCAACTGAGAACATTTCCTTTTCTCCAAGATTTAAGATAATTTTAGCATTAAGGATGGTCAAAGTAAAGGAAAATGTCAAAAAAAGCCCATCCAAAAACGGAAGGGCTGATTATGAGATTTCCGGGCGTGCCCACGAGTCCCATTTGACTTCGCTCAGGGAACAGACCGTTCTGAAAAAAAAGGAATGGAAATAGCTTTCAGATATACCTGTGTCAGCATTTTACCCACTTTCTTGCTTCATTTTGACCACACTGTGTAAAATTGACACAGTTTAATGAGAAATTTTGATACAGGATGTACTTTATGACCTGAGGTAGGGATTGGAGCTGCAGCGTCAGCTGTTCCGAAGCGAACGGAGTGAGCGCAGAAATGGAGCGCGGGAGCGCGGAACGGCGTAAAGCCCGACCGCGAAGCGGGACCTCCCGAAATAATTCTGCATTATCTAAAAGTTGGCACACTTCTTGCTAAATACTTAGTGTCAGAAAAAAAATCTGGCAAAAATAAATTACAAATAATACCTGGCAGGACCAGGGAGGAGAACATTATGAACGCACTTTCACTTTTTAACGACTGGCTCAACAACGATTTTTATGGAACCGACGGACTTTGCTCAAACTCAAATGTTCCGGATGTTGATGTAACTGAAAGCAAGGACGCTTACACCCTTGATATGGATCTTCCTGGACGCACTGAAAAAGATGTAAGCCTTGAGCTCAATGAAGGGGTTTTGACAATCGCTTCTGAGAAAACTGAGACCAAACAGATTGAGGACAAATCTGAGAAGCACGACAAACACGAGGAGAAAAAAGAGGCCGAAAAACCACAGTTCCTTCTCCGTGAGCGCCGCCGCACTTCATTCCGCCGCAGCTTCACATTGCCGAAAGACATTGATGCTGAGGGCGTAACTGCTGGATTCAAGAACGGTGTCTTGACTGTCCGAATCCCGCGAAAAGCTGAGATTGCACCACGCAAGATTCAGATTAACATCGCATAAGGTTAAAATTCGATTGTAAAGCAGGCTCCGTGCGGATTTTTGTTCCGTGCGGAGATTTTTTTTGTTTAAAATCCTGAAAAAAGAATTTTTTTTCAAAAATTTTTGCCATTTGTTGCCGAAAACCGAATTTCTTTCGCTATATATAGTGAGAAAGAGCTAAGGCTTTTTCAGTAAATTATTAAACACGGAGGTAAGAGTGTTTGAGGCTACAACGAATACAGCGGAGGAAAATTGGGATTCACTTACGCTGGCTAACAATTTCATTTTCTGCAAAGTCATGGAGAGTAATCCGGACCTCTGCAAGCATCTTCTGGAGCTGCTTCTTCACATTGAGATTGATCATATTGAGCCACCGCAGGTTGAGCGTACTTTTCAGGAATCAATCTCTTCAAAAGGTGTGAGGTTTGATGTCTACACGAAATCGGAGAATGAGATTTTTGACATCGAGATACAAACTGTCAGAAAAAAGAATCTGCCGAAACGCGCCAGATATTACCAGTCAATCATCGATGTCAGTAACCTGAATTCTGGCGTGAACTACAAGAATTTAAAAGACACTTATATCATATTCATCTGTCTCCAGGATGTGTTCGGCAAAGGATTGCCTGTGTACAGTTTTGAAAACATCTGCACCGAGGATAAAGAGACAAAACTTGATGATAGGGCCTTCAAAATCTTTTTTAATGCGGAAAACTGTGATAAAATAGAGTCTGTGGAAGAAAGAGCTTTTTTCAATTTCCTAAAGGGAAAGGCTGCAGACGACAATTTCACAAAGCATCTTGAAGAAAAGGTCTTTCTGGCAAAAAAAAATTTGGAATGGAGAAATCAGTATATGACTTTCAAGGAACAGTTTTGTGAAGAAATAGAGGAAGCAAGAGAAGAGGCTTATAACGAAGGCTATAACATGGCCTGTACAGAGGTAGCTGCGAAAACCGAAGAAAGCACTAAAATCGAAAATGCAAAAAACTTACTCAAAATGAATCTCGGAACCATCGAGCAGATTTCTCATGCTGTGTCACTGCCATTGGAACAAGTTATGGAGATTGCTGAAAATTTGAAAGCTTAAGGCATTCAAAAACGAGGCGAAGACCCTTTTTTCCTAAAACTGTATCATAAAGCAGGCTCCGTGCGGCTCGATGTTTCGTGCGGAGATTTTTGCGTTTAAAGCGGTGCAGAGAGTTTGAGCGATTGCAAGGCCCAGGCCGGAGCCGGATACTTTTCGTGAATGGGCTTCGTCGGCGCGGTAAAAACGCTCGAAAATGTGGGGAAGGCTTTCCTTGCTGAAGCCCGGTCCGTCGTCACTTTGCTCGATTATGACATTCCCTTTTTTGCTGAAGGCTTTGAGTGTGACATGGCAATCGTCGCCGGCGTATTTTACGCTGTTTGAAATCAAGACTGTGAGAATTTGATGAAGCATTTCTGAGTCCGTGCTGAGACTTATGTTGTCGCAAATGGCATCGATCTTCATCTTTGGGGCGACTGCGGAAAATTCTTCGACTAACCAGGAAAAAAGCGGCTTCAGCTCTACTTTCGCAATGTTGGGCTTGATTCTTCCGCTTTCGATGCGGGAAATTTGCAGAAGGTTTTCGATGATGGCGTGCATGGTCGCGGCTTCGGTTTTAATGGCGTTGAGTGATTTTTCCAGCTGCTTTGGGTCATTTTTGCCCCACCTTAGAAGAAGTCCCGCCTGACCAGAAATTACGGTGAGTGGCGTGTTCAGTTCGTGGGAGACATCACTTGAAAACTGGCGTTCCCGGTCAAAGTCCCGCTTAAGCTGAAGAAAAAGAGCGTTGAATGTCTTGGAAAGCTCGTCGATTTCGTCGTTGTAGCCGGACAGGGGAAGCAAATCCGAAAGATTTTCGAGTGTAATTGACTGGGCGGCTTTCGTGATTTTCATTACGGGCTTAATTGTACGCTTTGTAATGAAGAATGAAATGAAATAGGACAAAATCAAAATCGGCAGGGAAAGGCACAAAAGGGCAAGCGGCAGTTTCCTGAAAATGTCATCGTTGGGGTTGTGATCCATATTTTGGGCTACGGCCACAACGAATTCACCGTACTCATCGATATGGGTTTTTGCGAAATAAAGGATATTCAGGTCACCGTCAAAAAAATAGTCTTTTTCAAAGTATTTCAGAGCCTTTCCGCCTGAATCTTTTAGGAGCGGAAGGAAGGGATCGTTTGTGGCCAGCAGGTTTTTGCTTTCTGTGTCGTAAATTATGTAGGTCATAAAGTATGGAACTTCCGGGAGATTTCCAAGGGAGCCGCCGTTTATGTGACCTTTATGGGATAAGTCCTCAAAAGCAATGAAGACGGTTTCTTCTGCCCGCTTAAGTCCCATTGTTTGCCCCTTGAAGGCAAGTGAGCGGGAAAAAAGCAGGAAGGAAAAAATTATCACCAGAACTGAGCCTGTCATGACGAACATGAAACGGAGAGAAAGCCTGGCGGAAAAAGACTTGAAAAGTTTTATCATACCATCATGTAGCCTGAGCCGCGAACCGTCTTGATGAATTCTTCTTTAGTGTGCTCGGCGATTTTTGAGCGCAGGTAGCCTACATAGACATCAACCGTGTTTTCATCAATAAAATGTCCCTTGCCCCAGATTGCATCGATGATGTCGGAGCGGGAAAGGACTTTGTTTTTGTTTTCGATGAAGTTTTTTAACATGAAGAATTCGGTTTTTGAGAGCTGAATTTCGTTTTTTTCGACAGAACAGCTCATTCTGTCCAAGTTTAGGGAAAGTGTGCGGACTGAAAGAAGTGATTCGTCTGGCTTGAAGGCATTGATTCGCCTGAAAAGGGCATTGATTCTCGCAAGAAGCTCTTCAATTTCGAATGGCTTTGAAATGTAGTCATCGGCACCGGCGTTCAGTCCCGTGATTTTGTCGATGGTTTCGCCACGGGCAGTTTCAAGAATGACAGGAACATTGGACTTGGCACGGATTCGTCGTAAGACTTCAAGACCGTTGAGCTCGGGAAGCATAATGTCAAGCAGGACTAAATCGGGATTTTCGGCCTCGAATTTTTCCAGGGCCTCCCGGCCACTTGCAGCCAGGCTTGTTGTAAAGCCTTCGTGCTCAAGTTCTGGGATAACAAAATCTGAGATTCCCTTGTCATCTTCAACGACAAGAATGTGAAGTTTTCCAATGTTTTCGTTAGGCATAGATTCCTCCGCTTGAAGCCTTTTTATTTTATGTCAATTTTAACTGGTTCTATTTGTATTCCATCAAAAGACTCTACGTTCTGAATCATCAGGGAAAAATTTTCGCTTTTTGAAGGAATTTCTACTTTAATTGTATCACCCTTTTTATTAAAAGAAAATTTTATTTTTGATGAAATTTCCTGGCCGTCAATGAGTATGGATTCGCTTGTGAAAGTTCTGGGATTTACGCTCTGATTGAAGGAAAGTTCGAGACAAAGGCAGTCGTCGCTGATTTTCCTGCTTTTTACATCCTGAAGGAGAAATTCTGCCCCGTCTGAAAGCATTCTGTTTCCCCGGTAGTTTATTATTTCTGGAGGAAAGCCTGCGGCAGAATTTTGCTCAGCAGGGGATGACTCTGACTTTTGCTCAGAAGGAGGAAGAGAGCTGCCTTCTTTTTGCTGTGATGGAAGTCCTGAATTTTCCTGCTTGAAACTGTCATTCATTCCGATTCCTTGAGATGGAGGCTCGCTTTTTTTGCTTTCCCTTGAGCTTCCGCCAGCTGACGGAGAGTGGCCTGATGAATTTGGAGAAGGTCTTGAAGAGAAAGATGGATTGCTTGCGCTTCCGGGGCCACTGGAGCTTTGTCCGCCGAAAGAGCGGCCTCCGAAATTACCTCCACGTCCGCCAGAGTGGCCACCGCCGCCACCACGACCACCACCACCTCCTCCGCCACCACCGGGGGCGGCAAAGGCAAGAGCTGCCAGAAGAGAAAGTAAAACGATGCAGAGCTTTTTTTTGCTGAATCTCATGCTCTTATTATACTCCCTAATTAGAATTTTTTCTTGAATTTGTAAGTATAAGTAAGCGGAATTGAGATGCCTGAAAGTCCGTCATAGCGGGCTGCGTTCATGTCAAAACGAAGCCCGGCTCCAATACTTCCGTTATTTCCAACATCAACCTTGACCCTTGGGTAGAGGGTAATCCAGGTAGTGTCATTTGCATTCATCAGAGTGCGTATTTTAAAGCTGAAAGAGCCTTCACAGGATTTGCTGAAGGTGTAGGTGAGCCGTATCTGGGCATAGAGTGGAATTCCTGCGTGGGTGAACTTGTCGTTTCTGCTCTTTGCCTTGGTTCCCTTCTTGTTGTAGTAATATTTTACGATTGTATCGCCCCGGGCGATTGTGGCCGTTTGGGAGTCAATCAGGTTTCCATTGGTGTCGTAATATTTTATTGTGCCTATGTACTCGTTTGTAAGTCCTGTAATCAAATCGCCGTAAATTCCGAGTCCGGCCTCTTCGAATTTGTAGCCGCCTGAAAGTCCGAGAGCGTATTTTGTGGACTGTTTTTTGTATTTGTAGACATCGTTGTCATCATCATCACTGCCCGTAACCCGTTCTTCCGGGAGATAGTCGCTTGTGGTGAAGTTGTAGTAGAAACCCAGGTTAGCTATGAGATTTGTATTTCCTGTGTAGCCGAGAAAAGCTCCGAATTTTCTGTCGTCTTCCGTGATATTGTGTGCCGTGAAGCCAAAATCGAAGAGATTCTCAAGGCCTGAGTTTGCTCCGAAGTCTATCGCTTTTTCAAATTCATTTGTGGCTGGGTAGAAAGTGCCGCCGCCTGCGAATTTTGCGTAAATGCCATTGCTGAAAGCCCAGTCACTTGTGATTCCGCCTGCAAATCCGTTGGTGAAGACTGAAAGACTGTCATTCCCAAAATAGCCTTCTTCGCCAAGAGAATCGGTGAGGAGTCGGCCATATTTTGTGGTGTCGTCCGCTGCCGCAAGATAGGCAGATGGAATCGCAAAGTATTTGTAAAAATTGTTTCCAGCTATGATTCCGAGCTGGGGAAGTGGGGTAAAGTGAACGAAGCCTGAGGGGGCAAAAATTACCTTTGAAAGGGAAGAATCCACATTCTGGAAAATCGTCTCCAGACGGAATCGGCCGGTCAAAAGATTATCTTCCAAATCAACTTGAAAGCGGTCTCCTAAAGAAAAGCCGGAATTGGAATTTGTGCCGCCGGAAAGTTCCTTTTCTTTCGTGTGGCTGAACAAATCATAGTCGCCAACTTCATCTGAGTCTCCGCCCACTGTGTTTTTGACGGTGAGCTTTGTTTTTGCAGAAAGTGCAGTATAAGCCGCAAGTGCCATTATCGTAAAAGAAAGAAGTTTTCGTTTCATGGGCTGTCTCCTTGACGCTGGGGCTTATCTTCGATTATCTTCCGCCAGGGCCGAAGCCACCGCTTGAAGAAGATGAAGAGTATGAGCTGAGGGAAACCGAAGAAGTGCCCGCGCTCCCGCCTACATACAGGATTCCGTCAAAATATGAAGTTCCGCTGGCTGTAGCCCCAGATGTCAGAGTAGGTGTTGAAGAGGCAGAGAGAACAAGTCCGCTTCCTCCGCTTGAAGGAGTTTTAAAGACATAGTTTGTGTTGTTTGCCGTCATGCAGTACCAGGTGTTTCTTGACCAGCTTGAAGCCTTGTAGCAGGACTGGCTGAGGGAAGCCCCGCTTTCAAGCGGCCCAACCGTGATAATCGTTCCACCCTGAATATAGAGCTTGTAGCCGCCTTCCGTGTTTGCATCAATGGCCATTTCCGGGCTTGAAGAGCCGATTGCGTATACCAGGCCGCCTTTTATGTAGAAATCACCGTTGGCATCCATGCCGTCGTTGCCCGGTGCATAACCGCAGACATAGCCGCCTGAGATTGTGAATGTTGAGCTGGCATTTATTCCGTCATCAGAATCACTGTAGCCGTAGACTTCACCGCCAGAAATTGTAATTGTGCTTTTTGATTCAATGGCTTCGTGGCTGCTGCTTGTGGCATACAATTTACCGCCCTTTACTGAGATTGCCCCTCCAATTTTTACGCCTTTTGACGAAGCGCTGGCCGAGCTCGATGAAGACGAGCTTGAGCTTCCCGGCCTAGAGAATCCGCCTGATGAGCTGGAACTTCCGAGATTAGAGCCAGTGACTTTCACATTAATCGAGCCTTCTGTCTGTGTGTAAGTGCCGTCTGCTTTTACGCCTTTGCCGCCATTTCCGCTGTTTGTGCCGGTGACATTTCCTCCGCTTACAGTGATGTTACCGTCAGCCTTGAGGCAAGAAGGAGCAGTGTAGTCACTTTCGCTAGAATCGTAGAGGCCGTTTGCCAATGTCGTGATTGTGACCGTACCGTCAGAAATATTTATGTCGCCGTCTGAATTGATGCCGCTCCAGGGAGCTGTGATTGTCGTGCTTCCGCCTGAAATTGTAACGAGTCCTCCGTCGATGCCCTGTGGGGCGAAAGAAATTGTCTCGCTGGTGCTTACTCCGTCAGCATCATAGTAGCTGGCTGAAGTGTCCAGGACTTTGGAGCTTGGAGAAGTGATTTCGATTATATTCTTGCCGCCCGCAATGTTTACTACCGGAGCTGTAATTCCCTTTCCGTAGCTGATGCTGAAATTGAGGGAACCGCCATTGATTGTTACGAAACTGTCTGAGTAAGTTTCGTCATCGGTGTTAATTCCGTGAGCCTTGTGGTATGTTAAAGAAGAAACTTCCCCGCTTCCATTGAATTCAATTGAGCCGCCATTTACATAAACGCCGCAGTCACCGTAGAGGCCGGATTTTCCACCTGAAGTCAGACTGATGAAGCCGCCTTCAATCGTAAGAATGGATTTTGAGGCTATGCAGTTCTTGTAATTCTGAGTGATGGTGAGGGAGCCGTTTCCGCTGATTGTCATGTCGCCTTTTGAATAGAGGGTGCCTTTTGAGTCTTCGCCGTTTTTTACAACTGTCTTTGAGACCGTACAGTCTGCACTTTCTCCGTCTTCATCAGTGTAGATTTCGCCGCTTGTTGTTGAATATTCTTCGCCGTAGCCGGTACCGAATTTTCTTCCGTCGATGAGGGTGTTTTCTGTTCCGTCAACCAAGAAAACTGAAACCGCACCTTTTTTCGTCATTGCTATACAGGGGAAGTTTGATGAAGTGATTGAAACGCCGTTCAGGTAAAGGCCTGTCTCGTAGCTTTTTGAAGTCTGAATTTTAACGCCGCCGCTTGTCATTGTGCCAGAAAGGTAAATGGCCGTTTTTTGAGTGACTTCAGAAAGGTCGATTCTGATTACGCCAGTGCTGCTTCCATCATACATGGTGTAATAAACTTTGTCGCCGTCATTTAAAACTGAAGGGGCTTCTGAGCTTGAAGAATAGGCTGTTATTTCCGACCAGTTTGAATTGTCCGAGCTGACTTTTCCAGAGACATCGATGTAAATTGTCTGACTTGCTGTATAGCTTTCGCCGCTTGATTTTGATTCCGTGGTAGAGATGGGACTTCCTGTGCTAGACGAGCTTGAACTTGATGAAGATGATGAGCTTGAGCCTGATGAAGAGCTGCCAGAAGTAGAAGTTGCTGATGAGCTTGAGCCTGATGATGAAGCGGCATTGTTGGCCGTGGAAAGGTTTTCTTCTGCATCGACGACACATGCTGTTGTCAACAAGGTTGTGAGAACCAAAGTAAGGATATGTTTTGCAATTTTCATAGTATTCACCTCTCGAAAGTAATCTTAGATGAGATTATGTTTTTTTTCCCTCAAATTTCCTGATTCTAAACGATCTCTTAACCTTCTCTTAACTCTCTGTAATTTTTGCGCCTTTTACTGAAAAGGACTTTTCCTCAGTTTTGTAGAAATTTTCGTTGCCGTTAAGCTGAATTGTCCCTCCAGAAAGGGTGATTGAATGAGGATTTTTCGGGTCATCTTTTTTCGTGTCAGTTTTAAGGGCTGTTTTATTGTCCTTGAAGCAGAAAGTCCCTGATTCAAGAAGAATGGTCTGGTCAGCCTTGATGCCGTTCTTTGAATTCATCAGAAAGGCCGTGAAAGTTTTTCCCTTTTCTGAAATGCAATTCTTGCAGTTGATGGCTGAGCCTTCTTTTGTTCCCTGCAGGTAAAATTTTCCGCTGCCCTTTAGCTTCACATCATCAGCTTTTACGGCGTGGTATACATTTCCCGTGACATAAAGGCTGCCGCTTCCTCCAAGTTCCAGATTTTTCCTGCAGAAAATGGCCGCACTTTTTTCTCCGCTTTTTCCAGATGAAATTACATGGTTCGTGCTTCCCTCAACTGTGGAAATTTCAGTTTTTGCCTCCCCGTAAATTGCCGCTTCTCCCTGTCTGTTTTCGATTCTGGCATTGTTGAGTTTGAGGACGGTATTCTTCGTTTTGTTTATCAGCTGCCCCGTGAAATTCCCAGAGATAATGTATTCACATCCTTCTTTTTTGGGACTGAAAATGATTTTGTCTTTGCTGATTGTCACGCTTTTGTCATTTGGGCTGATACTGATTTCCTGGGCGAAAAGTTCCGCTGCCAGAAGTGTAAGTGCCAGTAAGAATAGTCCTTTTTTTGAGCTTTTCATGTTTTTCCTCCGTTTGGTGTTTCATTCTGTGTCAGGTTCACGCTGGGAGCCCCTTTGATTCTGCCAGCAAATTTCAAAACTCGACATCCGGTACGCCTAAGACATTGTTTTCTTTCAGGTAGAATTTTCCTCCAGGAAGGCGGATTTTTTCCTTTTCATCAGAAAGATTCTTTTTGCCATTGATTTTCAGTGCGACATTGTTTGAATAAATGTGAAAATTTCCAGAGCCTATTGAAATTGACTCTTCTGCCTTGATTCCGTTTTTTGAATTCAGAAAATATGCAGAAAAAGTTTTGCCTTCTTCGACTTCAAGTTTGTCGCAGGTGAGGGCAGAACCCCGCTTTGTGCCTTCCAGATAGAAGATTCCGCTTCCCTTGATTTTTACATCCTCGGCTTCGACTGCATGGCAGACACTTCCCTTTATGAATATGCTGCCGCTTCCACCAAGAACAAGGTCTTTTTCGGCCTCAATCGCTCCCTTTTTTAAGAAAGAGCGGCCCCAGCTTACGATATAGTTTAGGCTGTCCTGTGTGCTTGAAATTTCGATTTTTGACTTTGCAAGAATGGCCGGTTTGCCGGAAGTGTTTTCAAGATAGGCATTGTTGAGCTTTATGACTGCCTTTTTTGAGCCAACTTTTATCTGGCCGCAGAAGTAGCCTGAAATTGTGTAGACCTGGCCTTCGCTTTTCGGCTGGATTATTATTTCTTTTTTGGTGATTGTAACGGACTCGTTCATGGGTGAGACCGTAATGCTTTTGGGATAAGAAGATTTGGCAGCTTCTGCATCAATTTCCACTATTGGCGAAAAATTTTCAACGCAAGAAGACAGAAAAAGTATTGCAAGAGAAAGAAAGCCGTGAATCACTATTGATTTTTTCATTTTTTGAACCTCCGGGCTTAGAATATCGTGATTATTACCTGAAAAAAAGGAAAATTCCTGAAAATAAGCGATTTCTTACAAAGACCATATTTTCCTCTTTTGAATCTAAACAATCTCTTATAGCTGTCTCATGTAAAGAAGGGAGGACGGGATTATATTAAAGTCAGAATGATTTAAGGGAGATTTAATCTGTGGCAATTGAAGTCTTTAATCGGCGTGAAGTTAAATATATGCTCAATGATGATGACAAGGCTGCCCTTCTTTCTATTATCGGCGACTATATGGACTGTGACCCCTTCAACAAAGACGGAAAAACATATTCCATAAGCAACCTTTACCTTGACACCGATAGCGATGAGCTTATCCGAAAATCCCTGGAAAAACCTGACTTTAAGGAAAAAATCCGTCTGAGAAGCTACGGCATGGTGGGACTTGGCGACAAGGTTTTTCTTGAAAGCAAGAAGAAATTCAATGGCCTTGTCAACAAAAGACGGACAAACTTCATTCTTCGGGATGCCTACCGCTATTTTGAAGACGGCACGATTCCAGAGAATCCAGTGCAGGAAAACGGAAAGCGCCTGAAAATGAACATGCAGGTAATGAAGGAAATCGACTACATCATGCATTTTTACAGGCTAAAGCCCAAGGTTTTTATTGCTTATGAGCGATATGCTTTCTTTGAAAAGAACAATTCTGACTTCCGCCTGACGATTGACACCAACATTCAGTCGAGAAGAAGTGATTTGCGTCTTGATTCACCAGCTTACGGCAAGCAGCTTTTGCAGGAAGGGCAATGGCTTATGGAAGCAAAGGCCTTTAAGGCTTTTCCTCTCTGGTTCACGCATTTTCTGGCAGAACGAAGGCTTTTCAAGACTTCATTCTCAAAATATGGAACTGAATACAGGGAACATCAAAAAAGTTGCCTCAAGTGATTTTTCACAAGTTACCAAAACTAGCAGGAGATAAATATGGAAATTTTAAATGGATTCATTATCAATGATGAGGTTCGCTCGATTCTTTTCAGCATGTGCATGGGACTGATTGCAGGCTGCGGAATTGCGGCTGGTTATGTGCTTGCAAACAAGGGAAAGAAATTTTCTAAAAATTTTGCCGTTACGGTACTTTTGCTGCCTGTAATTATGGCCATGATTATCCCATTTATTGCCACCGATTTAAGGAAGACTCTTTCTCTGGCAGGTGTTTTTGCCCTCGTCCGCTTCCGAAGCATTCCAGGGGATTCAAAAGACATTCTCTATACTTTTTTTGCGGCGGCGGCCGGTCTTATAATTGGACTGGGAAGT